>JAITFV010000031.1 GCA_031281115.1 Oscillospiraceae bacterium
CGTTTCGCTTTTTAAGTTAAAGGGGCTTGCGCTGTTGCGACAGCGCCCGCTGCGCTCACGCAGCGGAAACCCGTTTAAATTGAAACTGTGGAACAGTTTTCAATTTAAACGATTATATACTCGATAAACTTAAAATTCTATAAACTTTAAGTTAATCGGGGGCGCCACAACAGCGCAATCCTTGTTTCTGAACAAACAAAGTTTGTCCAGAAACAGTATCAGAACTCTTCGGGGAGCTTATCCAGTGTTATGGTCAGCTCGTGGTTATACGCCCGCTCAAGCCGCTCACGGGAATTAAACTGCTCATTAAGCCGCCCGCCCCGGTCAACAAGAAAATCGCCTCTGTAAAGCGCGACCCATAGCCAAAGCGCGTTATCACGATTCATTAAATCGGGTGAGGGCAGCAGCGCGCACTCGGTCATTGCCGCCATTCTGCGCCGCCCCGAACGCCCCGCCTGCGCCGAATAACCCGCCGTCCCCGCAAACTGCGGCAGACCCGAGGTATCATCGGTGTTATAAATGCACTCGCCGATTATATCGACGAACTCGTCGCCGGGGTAATAATCCGCGCTCTGCCCCGACCACACCCAAATTAAATTATTAAGCTCGTGATATACGCTGAACCGCTCGAACATCAGCCGCCAAAGCCACTTGAAAGATTCCGGCTCGCAGTCTCCCCACCAAAACCATCGCGTTCCCGCTTGGTGCAGCGGCCGCCAAAGTACCGGCGCGCCCGCATCGCGGAGCCGCTTCAAGTGTTCTGCCATATAATCAATTTCAAGCACCAATTCCCAAGCCGGTCTCGGAACCGCACCCGCTTCAAATAAGGCGCGGATGCTCTCTGCGTCTAAATCTACAATATAAACGTTTGTAAACGCGCTGTTCAAATCAAAATCGCTTTCCTCAGCGAAATAATGGCTTCTGCTGCCGATTCCCATAGACGGCGAGAACCATGTCCAGTCGTAGCTTACAATGCCGCCGTTATTGTGCCACTCGAGCGCGAGTTCAATATCGTCTTTTTGCGGTTTTTCCCACGTTCCCGGAAATGAGCGCGAATAACTCATCAAGTCGGAAACACGAATCGCGGGGAGCCTTCCCGTAGCTTCATAAATCGCGCCGATTTCGGTGTTTGTACCCGCTGTTACGTGCTGCGCCAAAAGCACCCGCTGCCCGAAAGTTTCGCCGAGATAATCCATAAGCAGCCGAACGTTATTCGAGGCATTGGAATTGGCGGGGAGCCGCGAGGTGCTGAAGCGGGTTTCGGAAAGCTCGAAGTCACGGATTGTCAGTTCGTCTACATATACAGCGCCTTTGAGCGCTGTCAACGACAAACGGTTTACGCCTGCTTCAAGGTAAATTCCTTGAAGCAGATAATCCGCGAAACCCTCATGAAACCTCACATAATACGCACCCTGCTGTACGCCTGCCGCCGCAAGAACTACGACCGCATCTTCCTCCCCGTCAGCCGAAACCGCACGAATCTCAATCGAATAATGCTGTGTTGACGGGACATTAAGCTCAAAATCGGCGGTCATGCTTTCACCGAGCCTGATATACCCGCGCCCCTCAAACCCTGTAAGCTCATCAAGGTTTACATAGGAAGTTATATCCTCCATTTGCAGCGTTTCCGAGTGAGTGCGCCTCGTTATATTAAAGAAAAGGCTCCGGTGGTCGTTATATTCGGGGTTTTCCTGCACGGGAACAGGGCGCGGCGGGTTCTCTTCCGTGTTATCATCGGGCTGAATCCGTGTGCAGCCGGCGAGCATTATGCAGTGTATAACGCACAATGTACAAATAATAAAATTTTTAAGTTTTTTCATTCCGTCCGTCAAACCGCTTTCTTCTCAACAATTTCAATTACAGCCGTATCGCCGTCTTTAATCGGGTCATTGAAACTTGCGTCCCTGCCGTTTAAAAGCAGTGTGTAGCTTGCAACGGGGTTCACCATGTCAAACTCCGTAAAGTTCAAAAGCTCCAAAAACTTATGCGGTGCGCGGTCGGGCGTGGGGTCTAAAGTCAGCACCGTGCCGTTCAGCGAGAGCGTAATCTCGCCGTACTCTTCGGGTTTTGTGTCGGTGTAAATGCCGTTAGGGTCAGGTTCAAAGGCGATTTCACCCGCAGAAAGTTTCACAGGGGCAGCGCCGGCAGAATCCTGCGGTACCGGATAGAAAGAGTCATCTGCGTCAGCCGAAATAATCTCAATCTTATCAAACGGGTTTAATTCATATGTTCCGGGTTTTTCTTCGCCGTTGACATACACGGAAACATCATCAATTGTATCAAATTGGCTGACAACCTCTTTAAGTGTAATGCTTGCATTTTCCCCGCTTACAGCCGGCGTAAATTTAACTTCATCGCCCTGTGTAACATTAGTATTAATTGAAGCAGGCTGCCCGCTTACGGTGATTTCTGCAGGCGTTAAATTCCCGCCTTTTACAAGTTTGCGCTTGCCGTTGACGGTATAATTAAGCCCGCGCCCCGAACGCCCCATTATGTCGGTCGTTTTATATCCCGCAAGTGTCAGAAGCTCAAACACCGATATTTTCTTAGTGTCAAAGATGCGGATTTTCTCGTCATTGAGCGTAATCGTCGAGAAATCGTAGCCGCGGTTTAAAATCGCGGTCAACGCAATACCAATCGGCGTGATAAACTCTGCTCCCAACTCTTTTCCGCGAGTGTCAACCCCGCGGAGTGTACGGTGGTTTCCGATTGCTACGCGGTTCTCATCTAAGCCGAGTTTCGCTGCGACTTTTTTGCTGAGTCCACTTATCAGCGAACCGCCGCCGACAAGGAAAACCGCTGCCGGGGAAGCTTTATTAGCCGATTGAATATGCTCGCAGACCGCACCTGCCAAGTTTTCTGTTGCGCCGTCAATCTTGCGGTTAAACTCAGTTGTACTCACCTTCTGGGTCAGTCCGAAGATGTCGCGGTACTCGAATTCTTTCTTGCCGCTTGTGCTGTTCAGCTTCATTTCTTCCGCTACCGCAAAATCAACGAAAAAAGCCTTAATAATCTCTTCCGTGATTTCATCGCCCGCCGTTGTTGCCATAGAATATGCAACAACCGAGCCGTCACGCGACACCGCAATGTCCGACGTGCCTGCGCCGATGTCAACAAGCGCAATGTTAATCGCACGGATTTCCGGCGGTACGACTACATTCATCGCGGCAATAGGCTCCAGCGTCATTCCCGCAACCGATAAACCGTTCAGCGACATAACCGAGTACAGCCCGTCAACCACCACGCTCGGCAGAAACGTGGCTATAAGCTCTATCGTAGCGTTTTTTCCCTTGTGCGTTTCTAAGCTGAGCATTTTATAATCATCAAGCAAATAATTAATCACCGAATAACCCACGCAGTAGAATGAAACTTTATCGCTGCTTTCAAGGTTCAGCTCACTCTGCGCTTTTTGAACCGCTTCTATTTCCATGGATTTCACCATATCGGCAGTTATTGATTCCCGCTCGCTGATGTCGAATTCCATTTTCGTCAGCCCTGTTTTGAGTGCGCGACCCGCTGCTGCAATTGAAACTTTAGTGAGTTTAATGCCGGTAAGCTCTTCAAGCCTTGTTTTTACTTTCGCGACGATTTTCGCGACCTGCTTTACATCTTCTATTTGCCCGTCGCTCATTGCGCGCTTGCTGTGCGGCTCTACGGCGTATTCAACCAGCACGAACTCGTCCTCGGCTTGCTCACCGACAACACCCACGACAGTGCGCGTACCGATGTCCAGCGCGAAAATCCTGTCACCCTGTTCCTCTAATTTATTTACTGCTTGTTTTTTTGCGTTCTTTTGCATAATTTCAACCTCTTTATTCTCGCCGCCCGAATTTATGTTGTTTTAGTTTATTAATTACCAGTTCAGATATTTCCCCGAAAACCGCCTGGTATCCGCATTTGCAGCCCGATGTGCAGTTATAGTTCTCCTCAAGGCAGCGGCTGAATTTATAGCTGCCCTCCATGATTTCAACCACATCGTAAATCGAAATATCCTGCGGCTTCTTTAAAAGCCCGTAACCTCCGCGCACTCCTCTGCGGCTTTTTACGATTTCGCCCGCGACTAACTTATGCAGGATTTTAAGCGCATAACGATGCGAAACCCCGGTGCTTTCCGAAATAGATTTGGCGTCTAAGGTTTCGTCGGTATTTTTCGCAAGCAAATCCACGATTCTTATGGCGTAGTCGGTTTCGAGTGTTATGTGCATTTCGGTTTCCAATCCCGCGCCATCAGCTCATCAACAGATATATCAAAAAAATCCGCAAGCGCCCAAAGGTTTTCAAACGACGGTTTTCCTTTTCCGGCTTCATATCTTTGATAAAGGCGTTCACCAACATCAATACCAACCGCAACTTGCCGTTGGGTTAAACCTTTAGTTATTCTTATATTTTTTAAATGTTCTGAAAAATTTTTCATAAAAAATTCCTAAAAAAGTATTGACACGTTATTATTTACATGTTATAATATAGACGAAATATATATCGGAGGTGTTCTTATGAAAGACATACTTGAAGGGCTTTTTATCCAATACATCAACGTAAAAGCGGATGATGATTTAATGAATCGTGCAGAAGAAATTGAAAGCAAGCTCAAAAAATCTTTGAATCAAGAGGAAAAGCAATTATTAATCGAATATGCAAACATACATTTTGATTCCCTGTACCGGCAATCAATGGGGAAATTCAGGCAGGGGTTTTGGCTCGGTTTTGAAATGATGAGGGAGTTGCAGGAATCTGATTAATCCAAAAAATCCTTTAGTTTTTTACTTCTTGAGGGGTGCCTGAGCTTCCGCAGGGCTTTCGCCTCAATCTGGCGGATTCTTTCACGTGTGACGTTGAACTCGCGCCCGACTTCCTCCAGTGTTCGCTGCCGCCCGTCAGTCAGCCCGAATCTAAGCCGTAAAACCTTTTCCTCGCGGTCGGTAAGTGTACCGAGTACGTCCGAGAGCTGCTCTTTAAGCAGCGTAAGGCTTGCCGCTTCGGCGGGAGCGGGCGCGTCCTCGTCGGGAATAAAATCGCCGAGGTGCGAGTCCTCTTCTTCTCCGATAGGCGTTTCAAGTGAGACAGGGTCCTGCGCAATACGGATGATTTCCCGCACCCGCTCAACCGGAAGGTTTATTTCCTTGGCAATCTCGTCGGCAGTCGGCTCGTGACCGTTCTTGTGCAAAAGCTGGCTTGATATTTTCTTGACTTTTGTAATCGTTTCAACCATATGAACAGGAATACGAATCGTGCGCGCCTGGTCGGCGATGGCGCGTGTTATAGCCTGCCGAATCCACCATGTCGCGTATGTTGAGAATTTATAACCTTTGGTATAATCGAACTTTTCAACGGCTTTTATCAAGCCTAAGTTCCCTTCTTGAATTAAGTCTAAGAACTGCATGCCGCGCCCGACGTACTTCTTCGCAATACTGACGACAAGGCGCAGATTCGCTTCTGAAAGCCGTCTGCGGGCGTAGCTGTCGCCTTGCGCCATACGGGTGGCGAGGTCGATTTCTTCCTCGGCGGAAAGCAGCGGAAACCGTCCGATTTCTTTCAGGTAAATCTTGACCGGGTCGCTGGACATACCCTCCGTGGTTATACTGACGTCAACTTCTTCCTCAGCCGCGAACTCAAGCGCGGTGTCTAAGTCCTCGTCCATCGTATAATCGTCAACGATTTCTATGTTGAAGCTCTCGAAGTCCTCGTAAAGCTTGTCAATCTGCTCTACATTAAAATCAAGGTCTTCGAGGACGTCGGTTATTTCTTTGGTGGTGAGTTTTCCCTGGCTTTTCCCGTGGTCAAGCAGGTCATTAAGCACGCTCTTTGTATTTTCCGCCATTTTAAATTCCATTCCCCTCAAGATTTTTTGCTGTAGGGCGAACTGCGTTCGCCCGATAAATCTACACAGTTTCTGCCGAACAGGCGAACACAGTTCGCCCCTACGTTTTCTTTAACATTCTGCTATATTCTAACAGCTCCTCCGCCGTCATATCAGCGGGGCTTTTTTTGTTTTTTGTCGCTCTGAAATCCTCTAATATTTTTATATACTCCGACAGCCGCTCCATTGTGAAAGGCAGCTCCGAGTTCTCGCGTATAATCGCTTCTATTCTTCCCATTTCCTGTGCGGAAAATTCGCTTCCGAGCACGGTTCTGTCCAAAGAAAGCCCCTTCGCGAGCCTCAAAACTAAGATTTCCAGCAGTTTTGCGTTGAACGCTGTCGGAAAATCAGTCGGCGCGACCTTGGAAACGATGTGCGCAAGCTTGTCCGGCGAGTGAAAAAGATAGGTTATTATACCGCGCTCCGCCTTGGCTTGAAGCGGAAACTTAGCTTCGTCCGGGTTGATTTCATCGCGCCTTTTCTGCCCGCTCTCACCGCGGATTAGCTTTCTTTTATCCTCATAATCTCCGCGCCTGACGTTCGATTTTCTGCGCGAGTTTACATTTTCTTCGAGTGTACCGACCGGAATCTGGCACATTCTTGCAGTTTCACTGGTATAAACCGCGCGCTCAGCAGGGCTGTCGATTCCCGCAAGAATCGCAATTGCCCTTTTCAAGTATTCGGCGCGCCCTTCGGGTGTTTCGGTTTCAAGCCCTGCAGAGGCTTTTTTAAGCTCAAACGAGATTACCGAGCGCGAACCCTCGGCAAGAGCCCGGAACGCCTCTGCGCCGTATTTTCTTATGTAATCGTCGGGGTCTTTTGTATCGGCGGGGAGTTCAAGCACCCTCGCGGAAAGCCCTGCTTGCCCCAGCAGATTTACTGCTTTTTCAGCGGCTTTCTGCCCCGCTAAATCTGAATCAGTCGCGATAATCACCTGCTCGCAATATCCCCGCAAAAGCCGCGCCTGCTCTGCCGTAATCGCCGTTCCGCATGTTGCCGCCGCGTTCTCGAAGCCTGCCTGATTAAGTATAATCACGTCCATATTCCCCTCGCAAAGGAACATGGTTTTCTTGTCTGCGGCGTTCTTCGCAAAATTAATTGAGAATAAGCTCGCGCTTTTCTTAAAAACCGCTGTTTCTTTCGAGTTCATATATTTGAACTGCTTGTCGTCGGGGTCGAGCGTTCTGCTCCCGAAACCGATGACATTGCCGCGCCTGTCAATAACCGGAAACATGATTCTATATCTGAAAAAATCGTATGTATTGCCTTTATTCCCACGCGACAGCAACGACGCTTCAATAAGTTCGTCTTCGCTGTAATTCTCGGCGCGCATATGCTCTTTAAGCGCGCTCCAGCCCGGCGGCGCATAACCCAGCCCGTACTTGCGGATTGTATTCGGCGTAAGCCCGCGTGAATAAAGATAATCCAGTCCCGTCGTACCCTCGGGCGAGTGAAGCAAAGCACAGTAAAACCGTGCGGCTTTTTTGTTTATTTCGAGCAGGCGGTTTTTTCTGCCGGATTCCCGATTACCGGCGCCGGCTTCGGGTACGTCAAGCCCTGCTTTCTGCGCTAAGAACCGCACGGCTTCGGGAAATTCTATATTTTCTATAAGCTGAATGAAAGTAAAAGCACTGCCGCCCGCGCCGCAGCCGAAGCAGTGGAAGCTCTGGGATTCCGTGTAGATGTGGCAGGAGGCGGTCTTCTCCGAGTGAAAAGGACACAGGCAGACATAATCCCGCCCGCGCCTGATTAGGGCGCAATAGGGGCTGACGACCTCTTCTATGTTTAAACTCAGTTTTAAATGTTCAATAAAATCTTCGGGTATCATATAACTTACCACACGTACTGCACATCATATTTTTGAATATTTTCGTCAGCCATCCATACCTTTTCTTTCATGCTGTCAAATTCAAAAAGGGGGCTGACAGTAAAGGTTTCTCTATCGTTACAATATATAATCGTTTAAATTGAAAACTGTTCCACAGTTTCAATTTAAACGGGTTTCCGCTGCGTGAGCGCAGCGGGCGCTGTCGCAACAGCGCAAGCCCCTTTAACTTAAAAAGCGAAA
>JAITFV010000040.1 GCA_031281115.1 Oscillospiraceae bacterium
TTTCGCTTTTTAAGTTAAAGGGGCTTGCGCTGTTGCGACAGCGCCCGCTGCGCTCACGCAGCGGAAACCCGTTTAAATTGAAACTGTGGAACAGTTTTCAATTTAAACGATTATATATAGCTGATTAAATTGAAAACACTAAAGTGTTTTCTCGGCAAGCGGCGCTTGCCGCCGTGCCACCAGCACGGACAATCAGCTATACAGTCAAGTCAAGTCGCCTTTAAACCGGCTCAATTATCGAAATACACGCATTCTCTTCGTTTAATTCCGACAACGCTTTTACTGCGTCCTCATAGGTTATATCCGCCGTGATTTCAATAGTATCGAATAAATTATTACCGTGGAAATAAGCGTCCATCACACTTGTTGCCGTTGAACTCACCGAGCCGAGCATAGACATAAGCTCGCCGTAGGTTTTTTTACGGACATTCTCAAATTCCCGCTTGGAAAAATTGCCTTGTTTTGCAGTTTTAAACGCCGCTTTTATTTCCGCGAAAACCTTGCGCGGGTCATCGGATTCGCCGTCGGCGGAAAGCGCAAAAAACCCTCGCCCGTCAAGTACGCCGACACTAAAATTATTGTTAATCAAGCCGCCGTTCGTCATCTTGTCATAGAACGCCGAAGTCTTTCCCAGAACGGTTTCCGCGATGATATTATAAGCGATATATTTTTCCAAACCCTCCCGTCCCGAAAATGCAGAAAACTTGAAAAATATATTGAAAATAGGCTGCGAGCAGGGTAGCTTCTGCACAATTTCGGCTGTTTTAATCTCCGCAGATTCTTCGGGGAAAACAGCTTCCAAGCCGAGGTCAGGCACGGGTTTGAGAAGTCTGCCGCAGATTTCGAGCGTTTTGTCAATATCAAAGTTTCCCGCTATTGAGAGAACCATGTTGTTGAGGTTATAAAACGTCTTGTAACAGCGGTAGAGCAGTTCTTTATCAATTTTAGCGATACTCTCGACAGTGCCGCCGATGTCGATTCTGACGGGGTTGCTGTGATAAAGCGCCTGCAAGCCGTTGAAAAACACGCGATATCCGGGGTCGTCCTCATACATTTTTATTTCCTGGGCGATTATTCCGCGCTCTTTCTCGACGCTCTCGTCAGTAAAATAAGGCTCCTGCACAAAGTTTAAAAGTATTTCCAAATTCTCCTCAAACTTTTGCGAGCAGGAAAATAAATACGCGGTTTTATCAAAACTCGTGAAAGCGTTGGCGTTCGCGCCGGTTTTAGCGAAAAGCTGAAAAGCATCGCAGTCGTCATTTTCAAAGAGTTTATGTTCCAAATAATGCGCGATTCCCTCGGGAACAGTGACGTAATCGCTGTCTTCATTAGTTTTAAAAGTAACATCAACCGAGCCGTATTTCGTTGCAAAAAGGGCATAGGCGCTTGAATAACCTTTCATAGGATAAAGGCAGATTGTGAGTCCACTCGGGTGCTTTATTATCTGATATTCCTCACGTACACGTTCGTTTTTAATTACACTTTTTTGCATTATTCGTCCTCGCTTTCTTCGCCGGCTTCACCGGACAACACATAAACTGTATCTAAAGTCATAGAATCCGCAGCGTTAATTAAGTCCTCGCGGGTTATATTTTCATAATCTGCGAGAGCTTCTTCCGGCGATTTAATCGCCTTGATATAAATGCGCGTCAGATACCACCAAGTCAGTGAACCGAGGTTGTCGTTCACGGTTTTTATGTTGTTCTGCTCAAAAAGTAATGAGGAATTAAAATCATCGTCAGTGAAATCGCCTTTTTTAATATTGTCAAGCTGGGTAAGAATTTCTGCTTTGGCTTTTTCGATGTTAGCTTCCTCAACGCCGCAGGCAACGAACATCACGCCTTTTTCTTTATTGACCCGCGACCAGCAGTAATAGCACAGCGAGAGCCGCTCACGGACATTCAGGAACAGCTTCGATGAAACTGTTCCGCCGTAAAGGTTGCTCATCAGCGATAAAGCTTCACGGTTGTTTACAGAGCCGCCGGTCTTGAAGCCGAGCACCATCTTGCTTTGATTGAGCAGAGGGAGCAGCTCGGTTTTTTCGGCGGTTGCGGATTTAAGCGGGCTGCACTCGGATTTCGAGGAAAGCGGCTGCCTGTCCTCCATTTTAATAGCAGCGAAGTTTTCTTTTGCTATCCGTAAAGCATCGGAAAAATCGTTGCAGCCCACGCAGATTATTTCAATTTCCGCGCAGTTTAATAACTCGTAATGAGCTTTGTAAATGCTTTCGGGCGTAATTGCGTGGGTATTTTCAACGTCGCCGAGCGGGTTCACCGCAGCGGGCTCACCCTCACAAATTATGCGTTTGGCTTGATTTGCGGCGTAAGTTCGCTTGTCGTTGAGTTCGGATTCAATTGCTTCGATTTGCATACGTTTGCTGAGTTCAACGGTTGAAGCGAGAAACGTTTCGCCGTCATTAACAGGACGGAATATGCAATCGAACAGTGTTTTTGAGGCTTGTTCGGTAATTTTTTCATCATGAAGCGCATAGCTGTCGTCCATGAAGTTTATTGAAAGCCCGAGAAACTGCGTGTCGCCTATGCTTGCCACCTCAAAGTCGCACTTCGCGTTATAAAGCGAGGCGAGATAATTGTTGAAATCCCGCATTTTCGGATATTCGGCGTTATTGTCGCTGAGTGCGCGGGGAACAAGCGCATTGAGCGAAGCGCGCTCCTTACGCAGCGGGGTTAAAAAGCCGAAAGTTATGCGGTTGAATTTGAAACGCGGGTCGCTGACACTGCTGAAATACGCGCCGGGAGCTATTTTTTCCCGTTTTAAAGAGTTGTCCATTTTTTATTATGCCTTTCTTTTTTACGGTACGCCAAAGACAGCGCACCCTGCAAAATATAGTATAGCACATTCTTCCGAAAAAAACAAATAAAAAAATAACCCCTTTAAAAAAGGGGCGGAAGGTCAAATCATGCATAATGTGTAGAACAAAAGAAAGGAGACAACTAAAACAAAAAACAACTAATATGGAGGTCATTTGTACCAAAATCTTTTTAAAGGATTCCGGTACTTACCACCTTCAGTATATCAGCTATTTACAAATTTGTCAATAGTTGTTTGAAAATATAAAAATATTTGTTAAATGTGTACAAAAGAGGGCGGCGGTTTTTGGGGGAAAGGTTAAGAATCTGATTGATTCAATCAAAATCTAAAAATTTATATGCGGGAACATCAAGAATTTTTGCGATTCTGAAAAGTGTTGTTAGGCTTATAGCTTTATCCATGTTCGGCGCCTCGATTGCACCGATATAGCTTGTGGCTATATCCAACAATTCCGATAATTGTTCCTGCGTATATCCTTTTACTTTGCGATAGTAAGCAATTTTGAATCCTAATTTTTTAAATTCCATAGTAAAATTATCGTTTTCCACAGTCATTTCACCTCTATATTTAATTATAGAGGCTTGACATTAAAAACGTTATCATATATAATAGGGATAAATATAACTATATAGGTTATATTTATATGCACTATGGTTATAATAAAAAGAAAGTTGAGGAATTTTCATGAAAAGCAAAAAAATAAGGCAACTATATACAAAGATACACCTAAAAATAGAACCTCACTAAAAAGCAAGGCTTTATTTATTTTAAGTAATTATAGTTAAACAAAATAAAAAGGAATTGTAATTATCAAACCAATAATAAATCCAACTAATGCAAATACTCCGTATGATTTTGCCGATTTTGGCTTAGTATTGATGTTTGACGCAAACAAAATAAGTCCAACCAATGGAATAAGAAATGATAATGCTTTTAATCCGCCTGATGGAACATCGTTTGAGTTATTCAATACATTGCTTGAATCGTTTGTTGCACAGCCGCAATGTGTACAAATAACAGCCTCCTCATGTATTTTGTTTCCGCATTTTTTACAAAACATAACAATTTCCTTTCACAAAGGCTGTGATAATTTAATCGCTTTTGCGAACCTTTATGACAGTATATCACATATTTTGCAATATAGCAAGATATAATTACTTGCAAAATTGCATATATTTTTAGTTTCATATATAGTGTACAATATAATGTAATAAACCACATTATATATGAAAGGTTAAATACTATGTTTGAAATCAAAAAGCCATCATCGTCTAATAAAACTATCAGAATGTCTGATATGCTCATTGAAAGTCTTGAAACTCTCGCTGCCAAAAATGACATATCATTTAATCAGCTTGTAGTGCAATGCTGCGAGTATGCTTTGAAAGATTTGAAGAAAAATAAAAGTCAATCCTTATAATCAAGTGCTTTTTTGAGAAATTTATTATATTCTGATAATGGTTTTTCCTCTATATATCCCATAACCTCACGTAAATTAGGCAGTTGCTTCATCTGTTCTAAATACGGTAAAGCATCTATATCTCTCTTTTTAAAATAATTATATGCTCTATTTTTCAACCAATCTTCTACAAGAAACTTTTGGCATATAGGCAATAATTCGTTAGGGTATGCCCTTGCCATCACAACTCTGCCATCTTCATATTTGTGCGGATATTCGGGGAAACTATCAACATCATATCCTAATCCGCGCAAATATTTACAAAACGTCAATCCAAAAGATATGTCTGGAACTTGTCTATCAGACACGATATAACCTAACTGTTCTAAAGTGCCAATTAAAGTAACATAGGCTTCGTTTAACATAGAAAAATAACCATATGGAACGTTCGGCTTGTTAGCAAAATACCTCCTTAAATGATACGGCATATATGTTTGTTGCTTTATATCGCCCGACGTCCATTCCATTACCCACTGAGTAACCATTACTGCAAACTTAGGCGAAAGCCACTGAGCCAAATGCACAGCTATTTGTGGGTGAACCCATGTGCCTTGTAAATGCGGATTTCCTCTTGATTCAGATAATCCGATTTGCTTTATTAGAGCGGGGACGGTTAAACCGACTGCGTTAGAAAGTTCATCAATAAAGGGTTTTGTCGTTGAAAGCGCGTTATAGTGTTTCCATTCCTTGCCCGCCGCCTTGCACATCGCAGTAGCATTTATATAACCGTCTGCAAGGCGTTGATTTATTATTTCATTTTCAGCTTTGCGCGGAATAAACCCCGGCAACATTAATTGTTGATTATCCATTAGCTATTAACCTCCTATATGTTGTTCTAACTTCTGTATTTGCAAGCAACAGATTAAATCTGTCGCATTCTGCACTTTTGCGTGTGTTATACCTAAACACAAACTCGTCAACATAATTTTGGAGGTGCTTACGTGAAGTAAAATGGTATATGCCTATAATCCCGCGCTTTAATAAAGACCAAAAGCCCTCAATGGTGTTAGTGTGTGCGTTGCCATTTACATATTCCTTTTGACTGTGCTTGACAATAGAGTGGTTATACATTTTAGATATTTCATCATAGCCTACCCATTCATCGGTGAATATATTAGCTGTTTCTTTTACATTGCACACTATTTCATTTGTCAATGTTCTAATACCTACATCAGACACCTTTCGAGCGTTTAACTTACCGCCACGCTCAATCATTCCGACTACTGGCGTCTTATCTTTAGTGCTTCTACCCTGCGAGCAGTCAACTTTCTTATCAGCATGGCGATTCTTGTTTTTACCGCCGACATAAGTTTCATCAACTTCTACTTGGTTGTCTAAGTCGTTATTATTTTCAATCCCGAAGCACTTACGAATACGCTGTAACATAAACCATGCTGTCTTTTGAGTTACATCAATATCCCTCGCTAACTGCATAGATGAAATCCCTTTTTTATGGGAAGTGATTAACCATATCGCTAAAAACCACTTTTGCAATTTGATTTTAGAACTATCAAATAATGTATCAGTCTTTACATTGAAATACTTTCCCGTGTTCTTGCAACGATATTTGTTATCTTTGCACTTATACACCTTGGAACTAACATCGAATGGACTAACAACATATCCATTCCACCGTAATGCTTCTAAATGTTCAATACATTTCTGCTCAGTGTCAAATTCTTTCAATAATTCTAAAATAGAGTTAAAATCTCTGTTTATCATGACACAACCTCCTTTTATATTAGCTTGCACCATAATTATAGCATATATTTACACGCTTGTCAAGTATTTTTGTGTAAATTTATATATAGTTGCCAAAAATAATAGCCGTTTTGGCGGCTGCGGTGATGGTTTTTGGATTGGCGGGGTGCAGCGCGAGCGGCGACCCTGCGAGTGATTTTGAGTACAGAGCCGTTGCAGGCGGGGTTGAGATTACTAAATACATAGGAACGTCTATTCGTGCAAATATTCCCGCAAAAATTGAGGGCGAGCCTGTGGTTGCTATAGGAGCGCGAGCTTTTGAGGATAGCGGAATAATGGAAGTGACTATTCCGGATAGTGTTACAAGCATAAAACAGGGAGCTTTTTCGCATTGTACGGGTTTAATTAGTATTTTAATTCCTAAAAACGTATCAAGCATAAGTACAGATGCATTTGCCGGCTGTACAGGGTTGGAAAACGCTGTTTATAAAGGAGTGACGTATAGCGTAGTAGAAGAAATGGAGCGTAGAGAAGAGGAGCGTAGAGAAGAGGCACATAGGAGAGCTGACGAAGCTGGAGCAGGAGGGATGCCTACTATTGCAGTAGGGATGTCTACTGCTGATGCACCACATTTGATTCCCAATTTACCTCAAGAATTCTACGATGCTATCAACGGGAACTAACACTGTTATACATTTAAGAAATGGATAACAGGTTCTGCGGCTTGCGAGCTGCTGGCGCTGTCGCAGCAGCGCCAGCTCTTTTTCGCTGTCAAGGGCAGGAATTTTCCGGTCGGTTCGCCCACGGAGGAATTTTGTACTCGTTTCAATTTTTAAACGGAGTTCGCAGCCGTAAAAAATAATAACCCGCCCTTGTGAACGGAACACTTTTTGTAAATTGTCGGCATAATATATTGACAACGATGAAAGAATATGATATAATAGTTGAGCGTGTGGCAAGAAGCGGAGGATATGGCGCAGTTGGTAGCGCGTCAGATTGTGGCTCTGAAGGCCGTGGGTTCGAAACCCACTATCCTCCCTCCCTTTAAAGCTGATAGTTTCCTCGAAAACTCTAATACTGCATCAACACAGGATTTTGAAATACAACATTTAAATTCCCCCATGTAGGGAACGGATTTATCCGTTCCGGAACGCATGAATGCGTTCCCTACAGCATTGGTGTAAAATAGTTTTCGAGGGTTCTCAACTGATAGTTTCCGAGGGTTCTCAACTGATAGTTTCCGAGGATTCTCAACTGCGTACTTGTTTAAGCGGGTTCGCGGTTTTTCTTTTACTCCGGCTCTTCCCGGGCGGGTTTTATAGCAAATTGTGCAAATTGCGAAGCTATAATCGTTTAAATTGAAAACTGTTCCACAGTTTCAATTTAAACGGGTTTCCGCTGCGTGAGCGCAGCGGGTGCTGTCCGGGCAGCGCAAGCCCCTTTAACTTAAAAAGCGAAACGCTTTTTAAGTTAAAGGACTATAATACTAAAATCTGCTGGTGCTGTAACAACAGCACAATCCACGAAATCCAATAAAATAAGTTTGTCGAATTTCAGTATAATGAGCGCATTTTCAACGTTTTATGTCAAACAATACAATAAAATATATTGCAAGGAGATTATATTTGTAATAGTTTATGTATTGAATTATTTATGTGTCTGTATTATAATGTAATAACAGGCAATGAAAGTGTTGCCCGGTTGGAAAGGAATATCAAATGGACAGAGATTTAAAAGTACTTCTTATCGAAGATGACACTGTAGAATGTCGCAATATCATAAAAGCGGCAGACATAAAAGACGGCATCCGTCTGATAGGCGTTACAAACAGCGCCGAAAAAGCCACCCAGTACATTACGGATGGCTTGCCGGATGCAATAGTCCTCGGGATTGAGCTAAGCGAGGAAAGCGACAAATGCATTGCTTTCATGCAGAAGCTTCGGGATATGAACCTTGATGAGTTCCCCTATATTTTAGTTACAGCGAAAAACGAAGACGCCGCCACTCACGACACGGCGCGGAAAATGGGCGCGGATTTCATCATGACCAAGCAGCAGGAAAATTACAGCGCGGATAACGTGATTGATTTCCTGAGTTCCGTAAAAAGCGTTATACTCGGCAAGAGAAGAGATATTCACGCCGAAGCCCTCTCCCCCGAAGACAAGGCAGACATCAAAAATAAGCTCCTCAGAAGAATACATACCGAGCTTGACCTCATCGGCGTAAGCCCGAAGGTTGTGGGGCGTTCATATTTAGTTGACGGGATTCTGCGAATCATGGAATGCCCCGAGCCTAACTTCTCCCGTAAAATCGCTGCGCATTTCGGCAAGTCCGTGCCAAGCGTCGAGCGCGCTATGCAGACGGCAATCACCGGTGCGTGGAAAAACAACAGCCGGCAAGAGATTGCGAAGTATTACACCGCGCACATTAATCCGGAAAAAGGAATCCCGACTGTAACCGAGTTCATCTACTTTTATGCATCGAAGGTGAAGAATAATTGGTAGTGTTAATTATTGAAAGAAGTTTTCGCAAATAAAAAAGCGGCTTGTTAGAAGCCGCCTTTTATTTTGCAAGAGGTCTATTAGATGGCAGATACAAAATGTAGGGAACGACGCCCTCGGCGTTCCGAAAAAACGGTAAACGTGCTTGTTTCTCGTCTGCCTGCGGCAGACAACCGAAACAAATGCACAATATTAATCCTAAAAAACGCAAGCGTTTTATTGCGGATTAATATTAAAAAGATAACAGTATTAGTTTCTTTTGTAATTCTTTCAATTTTGCTTGCTGCTCGCGGTAATCCGGCAGGACCCGCTCTACAACCGCCCAAAACCGCGGTGAGTGATTCATTTCGATTATATGCGCCAGCTCATGAACAACAACGTAATCAATTACATCATTGTCTGCCATAATCAGCCGCCACGAAAAGTTTAAACTTTTCTTTGCCGAGCATGAACCCCAGCGTGTATTCGCACCGTTAATTTTTACGGAAGCCGCTGTAACGCCCATTTGTGCAGAATAATTATTAACTTTCAAAGTTAAATCGCTCTTTGCAAGTATGCGGTAAATCTGTATGCAGGCTGACTTTATACACTCCGGCAGCAAGCCGGCAGGAATAAAAAAACAATCGCTGCTGACGCCGATTTTTCCGCTCATACTCGGAGCAATTCTATATTGTCTCCCGCAGTACAAAACTGTGTCGCCGTAGTTAAGTGCAAATGAATCTTTGCGCTGTGACTGCGTTTTTGATTCGGAGAG
>JAITFV010000273.1 GCA_031281115.1 Oscillospiraceae bacterium
TAACATAACACCTCCGTTTCGGTTCATAGATTTTTTTCCGATATTTCACGAAAAAATGGTTGGAAAAGAATAGGACAAATCCTATAACCCCTTTATTCATCGGGATTATCTGAGTTGTCCCTATTATACCATAAGGGCATACGGCGGTTACTAATATGCACCAACTCACGGGGGACTTTTTCACAGTCGGCATGGTTTTAGGTCACAGCTTAAAAGGCGCGGGTATTCATCTCGGCATATCGACCAAACTCGACGCGGTTACAGCGCAGTATGTTGATGTGCGGCTTGAACGGAAAAAAGAAGTGCTTGACACATACCATAATGTTCTGCACCCGAAGCCGACGGCAGAGGAAAAAGGTAAAACATCAAAGAAAAAAAGCCACGGCTTAGACTTATAGTAGCGCGTATGTTCTTACAGAACCGCGCTATTTTTTATACTTCTTTATTATAGTATGGGCGTCATTTGGGCGACAGAGCATACGAATTATACAGATAAATTGCATACGCATATTTCAAGCGGGCGTCAAAAATTAGGGCGTCAAACGACAAAAACGCAGAAAATATAAAACCCTGTAACCATTGATGATTACAGGGTTTATCGCGGGAGCGAGAGGATTCGAACCCCCGTGGGGTTGCCCCCAAACGGTTTTCAAGACCGCCCCGTTATGACCACTTCGGTACGCTCCCATCCATGTTTTATTCAATTATAACAGATTGTCACGGGTTTTCAAGAAACCCAAAGACTTATGGGAAGTCTAACAAATAACAACGGCAGGCCGCCCAAGGCTTGTTCCAAAGAACGTTCGACGACGAACGCTTTGGAAAAGTCTGTTTATTGCAGACAAAGACACCGCTTTTACGTTATTGCTCCCCCTATTTAAAAATATTATAACACAACACGGCAGAATAGTCAAGAACAAAATTAACTTCATAGTCGTTTGTATGCTTTTGCATAACGGGGTAAGAATCGCGCCTGCTCGTTTTCATGTAAATCTCTTGACAAAATCTGACGTTTATCTTATAATGAATACATCGCGGGATGACCGCTTATTGATTTATTTTTGTCGTTTGTAACAGGTCATAATAAATTTGTGGAACTGATGTTTTATAGCCAGTTAAGTTAAAAAAGCTAAAGCGTTTTTAACCCGCGGCGTATACGCCGCGAACCGCCAAAGGCGGCTTGACTTGACTGCATAGCTGATTGTCTGTGCTGATGGTACGGCGGCAAGCGCCGCTTGCCGAGAAAACACTTTAGTGTTTTCAATTTAATCAGCTATATCAGGTTATGTTGGATGACTGTATTGACATAGATACAAAATGTAGGGAACGACGCCCTCGGCGTTCCGAAAAAACGACAAAGAGAGGAACTCCTATGAAAATTCTCGTCATTGGCGGCGGCGGGCGCGAACACGCTGTCTGCGCCGCTTTTAAAAACTCCCCGAAAGTTACGGAGCTGCACTGTGCGCCGGGTAATGGCGGTATTTCCGAAATCGCGGCTTGCCATCCCGAAATCAAAGCTACAGACATTGACGGCGCGGTGGGGTTAGCGCATGAAATAAACGCAGACTACGTCTTTGTTGCGCCTGATGACCCGCTGACGCTCGGCATGGTTGACAGGCTGGAGGCGGCGGGATTCCCCGCTTTCGGGCCCCGCGCTAATGCCGCAGTCATTGAAGGCAGCAAGGTTTTCTCAAAAGCTTTCATGAAACGCCATAATATACCAACCGCGCTTTATGAAACATTCAGCGAAACCGGGGCCGCGCTCGCTTACATAAAGTCGCGGAATTCTTACCCCATTGTTATAAAGTGCGATGGACTCGCGCTTGGGAAAGGTGTAATTATTGCGCAGAATTTCCCGGAGGCGGAAGAAGCAGTCATTTCGATTTTGGAGGGCGGGAAATTCGGCGCGAGCGGCAAAGAAATCGTTGTTGAGGAATTTTTAGAAGGCGTTGAGGCTACGGTGCTTGCTTTCACGGACGGCAAAACAATCTCGGCAATGCCTGCTTCGATTGACCATAAACGCGCACTTGACAACAACGAGGGCTTGAACACGGGCGGCATGGGCGTAATCTGCCCGGCACCTTATTATACTGAAGAAATTGCAGAGATTTGCATGAAAACCATATTCGAGCCGACGATTCGCGGGCTTGCGGAAGAGGGCAAAACTTTCAAAGGCTGCCTGTACTTCGGGCTTATGGTCGGGAGTACAGGCTTTTCGCCTTGCGTCAAGGTGATTGAGTACAACTGCCGCTTCGGAGACCCGGAAACGCAAGCTGTTCTGCCGCTTCTTGAAACAGACCTATTTGAAATTATGACGGCGGTTATAGATGAAAGGCTCGCGGAAATTCCTATAAAATGGAGCGGAAAAAGCTCGGCTTGTGTCGTTATGGCGAGCGGCGGCTACCCCGAAAAATATGAAACCGGCTTTGAAATAAGCGGGCTTGGAGATATAAGCGAAGCTGTTGTTTACCATGCAGGGACGAAGCTTAGCAGCGGAAAGTACGTGACCGCAGGAGGACGGGTGCTGGGAATTACCGCGCTCGGCGAAAATCTCGGCGAAGCTCTCGGAAAAGCCTACCGCGAGACCGCGAAAATAAGTTTCAACGGCGCGTTTTACCGCAAAGACATTGGTGCGGCGCACTGCAAAAAAGCAAAAACGTGAAAATTTTCATCTTATACTATAACTATGTTATTCATATTACAAATCAATACATATGCCTGACAGCGCTAAACACAAAAACACAAAAATTTTTAAGAAACTGAAACTTTTTGAAACTACGGCATGACTACCTAATTGTAAACGGTCAGAATCGCGTCCTTAAATTGCAAAGATGATGAGGAAAAGACAAACTTAGTGCATATAACACGAATATGTGAAAGAATCGTGAAAATATTTTCTAAATTCTGTGTATTATGACTATTGAAATTTTTTCCAAAATAAGCTACAATATTCTAAGGACGATGGAAAAATCGACCATCTTACTATCTTAAAACTTTTATTGGAGGAAAAACAATGAAGAAGAAAATTCTTTCTGCAGTTTTGGCAATGGTTATTTGCTTCTCAGCATTTAGCTTTGTTGTGATTGCAGACGAAGTTCCTGCCGGTGCGAAATCCAGAGACGAACTTCAAGACCTCGTCGGCGGCTTCTCCGCTGCGTGGCTTGATAATGACCTTTGGGAGTATGGTTCACATGGCGCAGGATTATTCGACATAGCTATCGAACTCGCAAGAGTTACTTTAGCTGACGGAGACGCGGAAGCGACAGATATTACCGCTGCTTACGTTATCCTTGAAGCTGCTTTTGACAATCTTGTCAAAAAGACTGCGGCAGAATTAGGCACTCTCAGAGCAGAAGTTCGTCCGACTTACAGCAGAGGCAACGTAGTTAATGCTGCTGATGACCCGATTTTCAGCGATGATAGCTGGGCTGCTTTTGAAGAAGCTTATGACGCTGCTGATTGGCTCGCTGCTGACGCTGAAAGCAACGACATCACCGATGCTTATCTCGCTCTTGAGGCGTCATTTGACGGTCTTGACAGAATGCAAGTTGTTTCCCGTAATGATATCAATGCACTTACAAGAGCGGTCACTCGTCTTGACGACACTCGTGATAAGTTTACCCCCGAACGCCGCGGTTCCGCTATGACCGGTTGGGGCAGAAGTAATGTTACCAACTGGGGAGCGCTTTGGGACGGCAACCCCTCTTTTGAAAACGACTGGAACCCTGATGGTGACTGGGCAGGTAACTATGACACAGTAAGCGAAGCTTGGGAAGAAGCGGCTGAAATCTTTGGCGAAAAAGGCGTATCTTCCACTACTGACGCATCTGTTGTTGACGCTTACAATGATGCAAAATCCACTACAGACCTTATTGCCAGCTTTACCGGTGACGGAACAGGTCGCGCTCAGCCTCGTGCGATTACAGGTTTAATGAACGACAACCATGAAATGATTGTTAGACATGACAACGCTCGCTTGGCTACTGACACAAGCTTGGCAATGGTAACACGCGTAACAGCCGGCGATATCGGCGGTGCATTAACAGCACTTTACGCTCACCTTGAAGACGAAATTGATGGTTTAGAATGGATTGACCGCGCAGGAACAAACATCCCTGCAAATGAATCCAGATTCTCAATTCCCTCAACTGCTTCCGGCGCTACGGGCAGATATGACCCTGACGGCGAATCTGCCATTAACTTCGGAGCAAACGTAGCTGCTGACCTCGTAAGCCGTGTGCCAATTGATGCACTTGAAGCTAATGTTGCCTGGAGAGTCGGCTTAGCAGACCTTAACGCACTTCATGCAGGTCTCGGCAATGCTTGGGCAAACGCACAACGCGCACTTAACGGCGATGATTTAGTAGGATTCCCCGATGACCATCCTGACTTTGGCGTTGTTCTTGCTCATCGTATGCTTAAATACGCAATTGATGATGCAGGTTTAGGCGACCCGAGAGTAACACGTGCACGCTTAGAAGCACTTATCGAAGCTTCTTTCGCAATTGACGAAATTACCGTTCCGTTCTTCGCTCCGAGATTCAGAGGAAATGATAACGGTTTTGTACCTAACGGCGACGGAGTCATGGCTGTTGTTCCGGCACGCGCAGCTGCAAACGCTGAACTCAGAAGAGGCGTCAACGCGGCAACCGCTGCTAACAGACCTAATCTCACTAACCAAATTGACCAAAGAAACTTCGCATCATTCTACGACGACCTTGACGATGCAATTAATAACTTCTACGATGGTTACAATGTTGTATGGCCGGTAGCTATGAACGAAGGCGAACTCAGTGTTTTTGAAGTAATCATGATTTCTATGGACAGCGACAGCGAAGAAGTGGCTAAACTCAGAAGCGCTCTCGCAATTGCAATCCTCGAAAACGCTGCTTTTGACATCAACAATGCGCATGGCAACGGCTGGACTCCCAGCAACTGCCCCGGTTGGTTCACCGGTATTTGCTCCGGTTGTCCTTTTGAAGAACAACTCTTCAATGGTCCGATATTCAACGAAAACGGCGGCATTGACGCAACAGCTCGTCTTTACGGCGGTCCCGCATGGGGCGGCACAGGTTGGCCCGCATTTGAAGCTTACAAAGTTCTTGCTGACGCTCTCGGACTCAGCGACACAGCTTACATGAAGGGTGACGTAAACGGCGATGGTGAGATTACCACAGCTGACGCTCTCGAAATCCTGAGATATGTTGCAGGACTCGAAAGTGCAATTGACGACAACCCCCGCGCACTTGTAGCAGCTTCCATCACATCGGATACTCCTACAACAGCTTGCGCACTTGCGATTCTCAGACACGTTGCAGGACTCGAAGCGATTTCCTAAGAGCAGTCTGACATTAATTTAGTACCCACTCTTAGGTAAGAGTAAACATAATTAACAAAGTCGGGCGGTGCGTTGCACCAAGCGGCGCACCAGCCCGAAATATTTTGGAGGTAAAACAACAATGAAAAAACTTTGCACATTAATCGCAGTGGTAGCTGCAATCGCAATGCTCGGAACGAGCGCGTTCGCTTTCTCGGTAGAAGAAGACGGCAACTCAGTAAGATTAGTCTTTTCTGAAGACGGTGACTTCGATGGTACATTCCTGGTAGAGAGTAGCGGCGATATTTCCGGTCGTGCTCCCGGCGCAGCATTCAACCCTGACAACGGCGTTCTCGCGTTTGCATTCCTTGATATGCAAGAAGGCGACGTTCTCGCAACATTCACATTTGAAGACGGCGCAACATGGTCTATCTCCGGTACTTCCGGTTCTGCAGAAGCATTTGCTACCGAAACCGGTACAATCGGCGCTGCCGAAGAACCCGCTGACATCGTTCCTCCTCCGGCTCCCGAACCTGAACCCGAACCCGAACCCGAACCGGAACCCGACGATGGAGAAAATCCGAAGGGCGGCGTAGCTCTCGCAATCGTTCCTGCTCTCGTAGCAGCAGCAGCAGTAGCAATTACCCGCAAAAGGAAGTAATATTCCTCCAAGGACATATTAGCGATTTATAATCGTCCTAACAATAAAGAAACCTTGACATAAATTGTCAGGGTTTCTTTTTCGCAAAGAAATTGAAAATTTTACCTGCAAATAAATAAATCCTATCGGCACATAATAAAACCGATAGGATTTTCCTATATAAAAACGAATGAAAGGTACGAACTTAAAAAAAGCTTGAAATAAAACCTCGTTTATCGGGGAAAATGTTGTTTCAAATAGTGTTTGTGCAGAAAGGACATTATGAAAATGAAGAAGTTTGTTTTATGCTTAACGGCAGCCCTCGCTGCTTTCACGTTGGCGGCAGGCGCATCTGCGTTACACCTTATTGAAGACGGGAATGTTGCGGAGCTGATAGTCGATAATTCCGGCGACGTTGATGGTGTGCTCATTCTCGAAATGAGCGAAGGTCTCAGTCTCACGCGAGACCCGCAGTCTCCCGGAGGAGCATTGGTAGTATACAATGCCGAAAACGGAAGAATGGTAGTTGCGGGGCTTGGTCTGGAAGCCGGGGACGCGGTAATCAGATTGACATTTGACGGCGCAGGGACATTCACAATAGCAGGCGAGAGCGGTTCTTTTGACGGAATCGGACTTATCACGGGTGAAATAGGAGAAGTTGCACCCCCTGACATCACTCCCGAACCTGAGCCTGAACCGCAACCCGAGCCCGAACCTGAGCCGCAACCTATAGAAGAAAACCCAAAAGGCGGCGTAGTGCTTGCAATCGTTCCCGCACTCGCAGCAGCAGCGGTAGTGGCTATTTCCCGCAAAAAGGAATTGTTATAGCAAATTGCGTAGACATTGAGATAAATTCAATAAACCGGTTTATTGAATCTTAGTATTAAGTTAAACGAGTATAATACCAAACTCCATTTGTTAAATGGAGTTTGGGGATTCCGCGCTTGCGAGCGCGGGCGCTGTCGCAACAGCGCCATCCCTAAAATTCAATAAACAAGTTTATTGGATTTTAGTATAAATATAGCAACAGAAAATCCCCCGCTTGGGGGATTTTTCATTTAATAAATTAAGCAAGCCGGTGAACAATAAAATCGGCAGGAATTTTTTCTGCCGAACATGAATACCAAACTCCATTAAACGAGTTTATTGGATTTCAGTATGAGAACAAATGAAAGGGCATATCGAAAATATGAAAAAGTTTGTTTTATGCTTATTCGCGGCTTTTGCTGCTTTTACACTGGCAACCGGAGCTTCTGCCGTTACCGGCACGAACAGCAGCCGTGGCGGTGTTATAGGCGCGACGGAGAATATAGTGGGCGGAGCAGTTGAAGGCGCTGAAAATATAGCAGGCGGCGTTGTACGCGGCGCGGAGAATATAGCAGGCGGAACGCATGGCAACAGAACACACGGCAATCATACAACACACGGCAACCACGTAACACACGGAAACCATAGGGTTGATGATAATAAAGACGGTGTTCACCCGATACCCCACGGTCATGAAAGCGCAGCACGTAATGAACACGCTCGCGGAAATAACGTTCACAACCCCCGTGACGACCGCAACCCCTCAACAGCAGTAGGTTTCGGGATAGTTGAAATGGCAACAATAGGCGTGACTATGCTTGGTACCGCAGCGATTGCAGGCGGAAAAAAACGCCGGTAAAACGGCAGCTGACAATTAATGTTATTTTGAAAGAATCCTCTGTATTATAAATACAGGGGATTCTTTTTGTATATATTAGCTGTCCCGCCTCGCCGCTATAATTACTCCCGGGATTTTTTGCAGTTTCGCGATGATACTTTTCAGCTGTTCGACGTTTGCGATTTCGAGCGCGATTCCGAGACAGACGTTTTTATTCTTGAGCTTCCGCGTGATAAATTCGTCTATCGACAGCTTGTTCTCAAAAATAACGCTTGAAACATTCGCGATTAAGCCCGGTCGGTTCTCGGCAATCACGTCAATAGAGGCACGGTAATAAAGGTCATTGAAATGCACCCACGAAACATTAATCAGGCGGTCGTCGTCTTTATTGCATATGTTTGCGCAATCGCTTTTATGCACGGAAACGCCGTAGCCGCGGGTGACGAAACCTTTGATTTCATCGCCGGGCAGAGGAGTGCAGCAGCTGGCAAACTTAACTAAGCAATTGTCAATACCTTCAACGACAACACCATTGGATTGCCGCTTTGCTATACTATCGCTTAAATCAACATAGATTATTTCGGGTATATTTACGTCATCGTTTATGCTCGCATTATAAAGCTCGTTCATTTTGTGAATGACGCGGGTCATTTGAATCCCGCCGTAGCCTATAGCCGCGAAGAAGTCATTAATTTCTTCAAAGCGCAGTTCTTTTGATGTTTCGGAAATCAAGTCGTCGCAGAAAGGCACATTGCTGTTTTTTAACTTCTGCACGAGCATGTTTTTACCTTCGGTTATGTTTTCGGAGCGGCGCTCTTTACGGAACCATGCTTTGATTTTTAATCTGGCTTGGCTGGTTTTCACGATGTCGAGCCAGTTACGGTTGGGGCCGTAGGAAGAAGAATTCGTCGTCACTATTTCCACTATATCGCCTGTTACGAGCTGATACTCGAAATTTACGATGCGCCCGCCGACTTTCGCGCCGGTCATTCTGTTGCCTACCTGCGAGTGAATGGCGTAGGCGAAGTCTATGACGGTTGCGCCAAGCGGCAGTGTGATTATATCGCCTTTTGGAGAGAATACATAAACATCATCAGTGGCGAGGTCGGTTTTAATCGCTTCGGCAAGATGCTCGCTGCTGCCGTCAACATCGCTCTCCCGGTGCTGGTCAAGCACATGGCGGAGCCATTCAAGGCGTCCTGTGTCGTCGTGCTTCTGTGTTGCTGCTAAACCGGCTTTATACTTCCAGTGCGCGGCAACGCCGTACTCGGCGGTATTATGCATTGCATCGGTGCGGATTTGCACCTCGAAGGGTATAGCTTCCCTGCTTACCA
>JAITFV010000045.1 GCA_031281115.1 Oscillospiraceae bacterium
TTTCGCTTTTTAAGTTAAAGGGGCTTGCGCTGTTGCGACAGCGCCCGCTGCGCTCACGCAGCGGAAACCCGTTTAAATTGAAACTGTGGAACAGTTTTCAATTTAAACGATTATATAACCCCCTCGCTCGAAGTCATTTGGGGAGACTAATTTTAACCAGAAGTGAAGAATCAGATGGACATTAAAGTAATAACAAAAGAACAAGCCCGCGCCTACAGTCCTCTGACGCTCGCTTTTTTAGGCGACAGCTACTACGAACTCATGGTGCGTCGGAAAATCACCCTTGAACATAACATGAGCGCGAATAAGCTCCATATAGCCGCCGTGAAGAAAGTTCGCGCTTCTTTTCAAGCCGCCGCCTGCGAGAAAATCGCAGAGCTTTTAACCGTGGAGGAAGCGGAAATTTTCCGCAGGGGCAGGAACGCCGGAGGTGCGGTTCCGCGTTCGGCGAGTCCCGCCGAGTACCGGAAAGCCACCGCGCTTGAGGCATTGCTGGGTTGGCTTTTACTTATCGGCGAAAACACACGCGCCGAGGAACTGTTCGAGGTGATTTACAATTCCGAAAAAAAATAGACGGCGAACCGCCGGACGCAGTGCGCGAGTTTCCGCTCGCGGTTCGGCAATTCGCAAATGGATAATAGACTTAATTATTATTATCTTCGCAGCATCGATTTTCTCGTTAGGTCTTCACTGCTTCATTGCACCCGCAAGCATCGCGCCCGGCGGTGTAACGGGTATTGCGACGATTATAAATTTTGTGAGCGGAATTTCTGTCGGTCTGTTATACGGATTGTTAAATGTGCCGCTTATTATACTCGGCTTTATTTTTCTCGGCAAAGGTATGATGGTGAAGACTATAATTGCCGTTGCTGTGATTACAGTCGCTACCGATTATGTTTTTTCCGCGGTTCCTGTTTACGATGGCGAAAAAATTTTAGCCGCGCTCTTCGGCGGTGTACTTCTCGGAACGGGGCTCGGATTCATTTATCTGCGTGAGGGAACATCGGGCGGCGCGGATATAATCAATCGCTTAATTTATAAGAAAATCCCGCACATCAGCCTCGGAAAAATCGCGCTTGCCGTTGATGCAGTAATTATCACGTCGGCTATGTTTGTGTTTCGGAGCGTTGAGGCAGGGCTTTTCGCAATCGTCGCGATTTTCGTGAGCGGGCGGGTACTTGATATGCTGATTTACGGCGGGCTTCAGGGCAAAATTCTATTTGTTTTCTCGGATAATTACGAGGAAATCTCGCGTAAAATCTTAGACGAACATCACAGGGGCGTGACGCTGTTGAGCGGCACAGGCGCGTATTCGGGGCAGGAGCGGAAAGTAATCTGCTGTGCTGTTCAAAAGAACCAGTACGTGAAAATCAAACACATCGTCGCCGAAGCCGACCCTGCGGCGTTCATCATCATCGCGAACGCAGGCGAGGTGCTTGGCGAGGGGTTTAGTCAGAACAGGATTTCGTAGTGAGATTTTGTATATCTTATACTGTTATCCATTTAAGAAATGGATAACAGGGTTCCTAAGTTTAAACGAGTATATCAACACAGAAGGAGCTAAAACCATGGCAGGACATTCAAAATGGAGCACAATTAAACGCAAAAAAGGCGAAAAAGATGGCGCGCGCGCCAAAGTTTTCACCAAGATTTCGCGTGAGATTTTAGTCTGCGTAAAGGAAACCGGAAACGCCGACCCCGCCAACAACGGGCGGCTCCGTGACCTGATTGCAAAAGCTAAGTCTAACAACATACCGAACGATAACATTGACCGCCTGCTCAAAAAAGCGGCGGGCGGCGGCGAGAAAAATGATTATGAGGACTGCGTTTACGAGGGTTACGGTCCGAATGGCGTGGCGGTCATGGTGGAATGTCTGACCGATAACCGCAACCGCACAGCCGGCGAAATACGCTGCTATTTTGACAAGTACGGCGGCAATATGGGCGCATCCGGTTGTGTGGCTTATCTGTTTGAGCGGCGGGGTGTCGTGATACTTGATAATGAAGATGAAAAAATCAACCCTGATTTACTTATGAAGCACGTCCTTGAGGCAGGCGGCGATGATTTCGCGATTGAAGATGAAACTGCAGTCGTTTTCAGTGCGCCCGAAGCTGTTGCGGGCGTCAGCGCAAAGCTCGCAGAACTTGACTACGCCGTGCTTTCTGCGGAAGCCGAGCAAATTCCTTCCACTTACACGAAACTTACCGAAGACGAACATATAAAAAAGATGACGACCTTGCTTGATATGCTGGAAGACAGCGATGATGTGCAGAATGTCTGGCACAATTGGGAACTTTAATTAAAAACTCTTGACAGATTAGTTAATATATGTTACAATGACAACGATGCGAAAGCACAAAAATGTATATGTCATATCACAGCCAAAGCGAATACCCCGAGGAGCCACCCTCGGGGTATTCTTTGGGTTATTTGCCACCGGTCTTGCCGTCTAATACTGTTATCCATTTAAGGAATGGATAACAGGTTCCGCGGCTTGCGAGCCGCGGGCGCTGTCGCAGCGGCGCCATCCCTAAAATCCAATAAACCAGTTTATTGGATTTTAGTATAACCACTTGCAGAAATAATATGTAATGATGCCGGATATTATTCCCGCCGCAACGGAACCTAAAAATGTAAATGCCATTTCTCACAGCCCTCCTTTCGCGCCGGATTGCCCGGTATGAGGGGGCGGCAACATTAATTATATCATTTTCCTTAAATTTTGTCAA
>JAITFV010000054.1 GCA_031281115.1 Oscillospiraceae bacterium
TTTCGCTTTTTAAGTTAAAGGGGCTTGCGCTGTTGCGACAGCGCCCGCTGCGCTCACGCAGCGGAAACCCGTTTAAATTGAAACTGTGGAACAGTTTTCAATTTAAACGATTATAAATATTTATACGAGGAGGAAAGATTATGCTCTTATATATAATTCGTCACGGCGAGCCTGATTACACGACCGACAGCCTTACAGAAAACGGCAAAAAGCAAGCTCTCGCATTAGCGGAAAGATTGCGTAATCACAGGTTTGACGAAATCTATTCGTCGCCTCTCGGAAGAGCGGTTCAAACAGCACAGCCGACTTGCGATTTGCTTAATATTCCTTATAAAATCGAGGAGTGGATGAGCGAAGATTTAGCGTGGGATGATTTTTCATCGGTTGATGAGAACGGCGTAAAAAACTGGGCGTTCGGCTGTCAAAACACGAAGCTGCACAGTGACGGAGACTGGCACGAAAATCCCGTGTTTTCATCCTGCAAATCGGCGCTCGGCGGCTATAGGCGAATAACGGGCTGCTCTGATGAATTTCTCGCCCGCTTAGGTTACGGGCGTGACGGAAAGGTTTATAAAATTTTAAACCCGAGCGAAAAACGTATCGCCGCTTTCTGTCACCACGGACTCGGGACATCATGGCTTTCATATCTGCTGTCCATTCCGCCGAACATCTTTTGGTCAAGTTTTAATATTGCTCACTCAAGCGTTACGATTTTGGAATTTGCGAACAATGCTGATGGTTATACGGCTCCGCAGTGCGTTTGTTTATCGGATATTTCGCATATTTATAAAGAAAGGCTGCCGCTTAATTCGGTGATAATACCATGAAGAAAATAAAAACGTTACTTGCAGTTATTATAATTATAACTTTGAGTGCGGGAGTTTTTGCCGCTTGCGGAACTGCTGAAAGAAGACAGGACAGCGGCCGAATCACCGTTCGCCTCGCCGCACCGCAGAACGCCTTTATCGAAAACTTTGACACAAACCTGTATAAATTGTGGCTTGAAGAGCAAACAGGTTTAAATATAGAAATGATTTGGCTCCCCGTTGAGGAAGCCGAGCAAATCGCGATGATTGCGCTGTCTACGGGCGAAGGTTTGCCCGATGCTTATGTAGGTTTCGGAAGTTCAAGTTATAATCTTTTTAATAATTTGAACTTGCAAAAATATGGGGAAGCAGGCACAATTATTTCGCTTAATCCGCTGATAGAGCAATATGGTGCAAATTTAAAGTCTGTATGGGAAGAACTCACCGAATTTGACATACAGCAGCTCATGACAATGCCCGATGGTAACATTTATTATATGCCGGGTTTCAGTTCATCGCTGATTACGCGCTACGTTCGTCAGGTGATGTGGGTGAACAGGGGTTGGATAGATGAATTAGGGCTTGATGTTCCTGCGACAACGGATGAGTTCCGCGACATGCTGCGCGCGTTTAATACCGAAAACAGAATCCCGCTGTCCGGAACGGAAGAGCATTACGGTAAGCAGGCTTATAACTTCCTGTTCAACGCCTTCATTTATAATGATGAAAAACATAATCGTTTAATCCTCGAGAACGGCGCAGTAGGTTTCGCTCCCGTCCGTGAGGAATGGCGTGAGGCGCTGCGTTATATGCGCGGTTTATTTGACGAGGGATTAATTTCCCCGCTCAGCTTCACGCAGAATGACCAGCAGCTGAAGCAAATGGCGAACGACCCGCGGGATATTTTAGGTGCGTTCGCTTCACCCGGACTTACTTTTACGGTTCAGCAGAACTCGCCGGAAATGATGGAACGTTATATCGGCATTGCTCCTTTGACCGGGCCAAACGGAGTCAGCAATGCGTTTGTCAGTATTCCGCTGCCGAAACCTTACGGCGTGATTACTTCCGCGGCGCAGCACCCCGAAGAGGTGTTTAAGTTGTTCGATTTAATGCTCAGTGAAGAAGCCTGCCTGATGGGACGTTACGGTGAGCGGGGCGCAGACTGGGATTGGGTGCAGGGCGGCGACATCAGCATATATGGTACACCCGCAACAATCCGTATAATTAACCAAATTTGGAATACCCCGCAGAACAAACATCTCCAGCAAATTGTGCCGTATGTTTCACGCCCTAAATTTTCGGGCGGCGTAACATGGAGCGGCAACGCAACCGACGGTGAGTATATGAACGCGCAGGCAGTCATGCTTTATCGTGAACATGAACCGGCAGAATACATAGGCGCGTTGATTTTCACGCCGGAGGAGGAAGAGCGGATTTTAAACGTTGAAACCGAGATTGAAAATTATGTCAGGCAGAGCATAATTGACTTTATTACAGGCGGGCGAAATATCGAAAGCGACAACGACTGGCAAATATATATTAATGAGTTTGAAGCGTTAGGCTTGCACACGCTCGTCGAAACCGCTCAGACAGCGACAGACAGAATGAGGGGCGAATAAATAATGTTCAGGAAACGCTTTGTGTGGTCGCTTATATTTTATACAGTGCTGATTCTGTCCATCTGGTTCGGATATTATATGTTTACTTACGAATCATTCAGGAACAGCGCGAGAGAAAACGCGGAACTCGCTGCCGAACGCCTCTTAGACCGGGTCAGCACGGAATTCACCCGCATGAAAAATGCAGCAGATATTATATCCGCTTCCGGTTCCGTGCAGGATTTTTTAGTCAGTGAAACGATAGAAGCATTTTACGGCAAGGCGGAAACAATCTCCGAAATTATACGCAACGCTGTTTTCCCGATAACAACGGTTGACAGTTTAATCACAATTGATGCAGCGGGGAATTTTTATCGTTTTACAGGCAGTTTATCTAACAACTCCTGCATCTTACTGCATGAAATGTTCAGCGGAGCCGGAGCAACTTACAGCATAATCGAGCTGGATGAGGTGCTGTTCTTCTGCTACAGCACACCAGTTTTTTCAATTCCGCGACATACGCCTGAGCGCACCGGGACAGTGATTCTGCTAACGAATTTAGACAGGAAGCGCGCCGCGCTCGCCATTCCCGCGCTCACAGGTACGGACACGGCTGTTATTTATGAAGATTTAATTTTATTTTCAAGCGATGAAAACCTTGAAGGTAAATCACATGCAGAAATTACCGATGATTACGGATTAATTCTGCTCAAGGAAATTACAGGAACAAACCTTACCATCGCAGCAGCTATAAAAAGCAGTGCTTTGTTCCCGGGCAGCGCGATGTTTCTGACCACGTCGCTTGTACTTCTCGCAACTCTGCTTATATCCGTAATATTTTTATATCGATACTTGAGCGAGCGGCAGAAATTATTTAACGCTGAAATACTTAAACGTAATATGCAGCTCGGGCTTTTGGTTTCGCAGATTGACGCGCATTTTGTGGTAAACGTAATCACAAGTATCCGCACTTTATCCATGCGCGGCGACAACGTCAGAGCCGAGCAGATGGCTGATGGTTTGGCACAAATAATAAAACACCGCCATACAGGCGATGCTCTTTGCAATATATTTATTGAACTTGAAATACTTGAAAAATATATTGCGCTCATGAATATCCGCTATGACGGTAAGTTCACAGTTAATTACGACATTGACGATATACTTGTTGATTATCTTATTCCGGGGCTTGTTCTGCAGCCAATTGTTGAAAATGCTTTAATTCACGGTTTGCAAACAGCAGAAAATGCAACTCTGAACATTCGCGGTTACATGAGCGAAAACATTATCCTCTTGGAAGTTTCAGACAACGGCGCCGGTATTGAATCTTCCGCATTGAAAGAAATTCAAAGCGCGCTTGAAATTTTTGAAATCGAAAACTTCCCTGAACCGGGGCTTTCCGGCGTGTCGCTTTCCAATATCCAGCGGAGAATCCGCCTGCGCTTCGGCAATGATTACGGTTTATCTGTAAGCAGCGCTCTTGGCGAAGGCACAACCGTAACTGTAATGATTCCTGTTACGCCTGATAATTCTTAGGAATTGCCAAGAAGTAAACTTTATATCTTGGCAATCCCTTAGCCGCCGAGATACGCCTTGATTACATTTTCGTCATTGCGTAAATCTGCACCTTTAGCTTCTAAAACAATACTGCCGGTATCTAAAACATAGCCGTAATCCGCAAGCCCGAGCGCCATCTTCGCGTTCTGTTCAACAAGAAGAATCGTCGTGCCGTCTTTGTGCAGATTTCTTATAATTTCAGTAATATCACGGACAATAAGAGGTGCGATTCCCATTGACGGCTCGTCCATTAAAAGCAGCTTCGGCTCGGACATAAGCCCTCTCCCGATAGCGAGCATCTGCTGTTCTCCGCCCGATAAAGTCCCGCCTAACTGCCTTTTACGTGTTTTTAGTATAGGAAACCTCTCGAAAACTTTCTTCATACGCCGTTTACGCTCGTTCTTATCTTTAAGCGTGTACGCGCCGAGTTCAAGGTTTTCTGTAACCGTAAGGTCCTTAAAAATTTTTCTGCCTTCCGGAACATGAACCAAACCCCGCTGAACTATTTCATGCGCGGGTTTGTTTGTTATATCTTCGCCGCAGAAGATAACCTTTCCGGCGGCAGGCGTAACAATACCGGAAATGGTTTTTAAAACCGTGCTTTTCCCGACGCCGTTGCTGCCGAGAAGCGTCACGACCTGCCCTTCCCGCACCTCGAAATTTATATTGTGAATTGCCGGTTCCCGCTCGTAGCGCGTTTCAAGACCTTCGATTTTAAGAATTATATTATCGTTCATGTTTAACTATCCTCTTCGGAGCCTAAATAGGCTTCGATAACTTTCGGGTCTGATTTTACGTAACCCGGGGTTCCCTCTGAAATTTTTGTGCCGAAGTTGACTACAATTACTTTTTCGGAAACCTTCATAACCAAGTCCATGTCGTGTTCAATTAAAAAAACCGTAAACCCGAAGTCTTTGCGGATTCCGCGAATTAACCCGACGAGCCTTTCTTTTTCCTCGCGGTTAAGCCCTGCAGCAGGTTCATCAAAAAGCAGCAACCGCGGCTTCGCCGCTAAAGCCCGCGCCCATTCGGTGCGGCGCTGGTCGCCGTAAGGCAGGTTTTTCGCGAGCTCGTTCTTTTGAGAAAGCATACCTACATACTCAAGGTAGTATTCTGCGTTTCTTAAAATCTCCGCTTCCTCCCGCCGCTCGGCAGGGTGGCGCAGAAGCGCGCCTGCAACTGTCTGCCCGGTGACGCTGTGCGTTCCGCTCATGACGTTTTCAAGCACTGTCATGTTCTTGAACAGACGGACATTTTGGAATGTCCGTATAATTCCGCGCTTAGTGATTTTGAACGGCTTTAAGTCCATCAGCGATTCATTCTCGAAAAGTATATCGCCGGAAGTTGCCTTGTAAAAGCCGGTAATACAATTGAAAACAGAAGTTTTCCCCGCGCCGTTCGGGCCTATTAATGACGTTACGGTGCCGTCCTCAATTTCAAAGTTTAAATTTTCAATTGCGGTAATCCCGCCGAAACGCATAAGCAAATCTTTTACAACCAATCCCATTAATCCTTCTTCCTCCTTTCGGGCCATAACCCCTGAGGTCTTTTAATCATAACTATGATTAAAAGCAGACCGAAGAAGAGCATTCTCATATCACTGATTCTCACGCCTCCGACAGTCGGTAAAAAACGGAACAGCTCAGGAAATACCGCAAAAAACAGCGCACCGACTATAACACCCGGAATTTTTCCCATGCCGCCGAGAATTACCGCCAGCATGATATTTGCCGATTGCGTAAAGTCAAATGAGCCGGGCGAAATACTTGTCATTCTTACCGCGAAGAAGCTGCCCGCAATACCGCCGAGGACTGCGCCGATTGCATAAGCGCAGAGCTTGTACGATGTGGTATTGACACCCATTGCCTGTGCGGCGTCTTCGTCTTCTTTTATATAAGCCAATGCCCGTCCGAAGCGGGAATGGCGGATTCTGTAAGAGATGAAAATGTATATTACAACTAATATTAAAAACACATAATACCAGTGAATTATCCTTGTTAAGTGAAGCCCGAAAAAATGCGGGCGGGTAATCGCGTGGATTCCGCTCGCTCTGCCGGTTATTTCCAAGTTTTGTGCAGTTATACGCACTATTTCAGCGAAGCCGAGCGTCACGATTGCGAGGTAGTCGCTGCGGAGTTTGAGCGTCGGTGCTCCGATTGCAACCGCAACAATTACCGAAACGACTACAGAAGCGGGTAAAGTCAGCCAAAAATTCCAGTTAAAAGTTTTTATCAATATTGCAGTTGTGTATGCGCCAATCGCGAACTTCGCCGCGTAACCGAGGTCGCACATTCCGCAGTACCCGACGATAACGTTTAAACCGAGCGCGAGCAGCATATAGAACATCGCGTTTTGTGTCACGCTGATTACGTAATCATTCGCTAACAACGGAAAAATAACCATAACCGCAAAAATCACGGCAATAGTTAAGTACCTGTTTCTTTTATTATCTAAAAAACTATATATTTTTTCAATGATGCTTTTCAAAATTTCCTCCGATTGTGCATTGTCCATTATTCATTGTCAATTGTCAATTGTCAATTATTAATTG
>JAITFV010000055.1 GCA_031281115.1 Oscillospiraceae bacterium
TTTCGCTTTTTAAGTTAAAGGGGCTTGCGCTGTTGCGACAGCGCCCGCTGCGCTCACGCAGCGGAAACCCGTTTAAATTGAAACTGTGGAACAGTTTTCAATTTAAACGATTATAAATACTTCTAAAAAATGAAAGGGAGTAATCTAATGAAAATGAATTTCACAAACAAAAACCAAGTATGGAGAGTAATAAGCGTATAGCTTAAAATTTCAACTCTCCGTAATAAAAAGGAGAGTAACGTGATTTATAATCAAGTTAAACAAATCAGCGAAACTCATCTGCTCCCGCAAATCGTGGAGTTGTATGGGTTAAACGGTTATGCAATCAAACCGATTGACGGACACGCGGGCGGTCGCAACCTTGTTTACGTTTGCGAAAAAGAGGGGGCAATCCCTAAAATAGTCAGAATTTCATTTTTAGACGATAGAAATCGGAGCGATTTTTTAGCCGAAACCGAATATATTCGGTATTTACACGAACACGGCGGTAGTGTTTCAAATGTGGTTAATTCATCGGGCGGAAACCTATTAGAAGAAATTACGCATGATAATCAAACATATTTTATTTGCGTGTTTGAAAAAGCCAAAGGGAAACAGCTTGCAGAGAACGGCTACCAATACCGCGAGGGTGTTCCGATTTCCGAGTATTACTACAACTGCGGTAAAACGCTCGGCAAACTGCACCAACTGTCAAAGGAATATGCTCCTGTTCACAAACGCAATAGTTTTTTCGATAAGTTCAATACTGAGCATATCGACAAGTTAATCCCCGAAACGCTGTCAACGCTCAAAAAACGGCTGAATAAGCTAATCGAGGAATTGGACGGTTTGAGCAAGGATAGCGAAACATACGGCATGATTCATTTCGATTTCAGTGACGGCAATTACAACATTGACTTCGATACAGGGCAAATTACCGTATACGACTTTGACAACGCCTGTTTCGGGTGGTATCTGTATGACTTGGCTAACCTTTGGACACACGGCGTAGGCTGGGTTCAACATGAGTCGAATATCGACAAGCGAAAAACGTTTATGGACGATTATTTCAATACCATTGTTGAAGGTTATCGTTCTGAAACCGACATTTCCGACGAGGCACTTAAACAGCTCCCTTTGCTTATTCAAGCCGTCCTTATGGAAAATATCGTTGACGAATTTGAAGTAGCGAAAATTGGCGGCGAGGAAATAGAGTTTGACGATGAAGAATTGTTATACCTCATAAAGTGTTTGGAGGACAACATTCCGTACAAAGGTTTTTTCAGCGAGATTTACTCGTGCGAATCGCCTTTTGAGTACGAAATATAGTCGCCTAATAAGCATTTCACGGATAAGAGAGAAATAATTATGGAAAAAGAAAGACTTCAAAAATTAATATCCGAAAGCGGGCATTGTTCCCGCCGCGCCGCCGAGGAACTTATTAAATCGGGCGCAGTTAAAGTCAACGGCAGAAGCGTAACCCTCGGCGATAAAGCCGCGAAAAACGACCTGATTACCATTAACAATAAAAAGCTTGAATTTGCCGAGAACAAGCGTTATATCAAGCTCTACAAACCGCGTGGCTACACGACCTCCATGTCCGACAGCCATGGTAAAAAGCTGATTACCGAGCTGCTGAAAGGAATAAATGAGAGGGTTTACCCCGCCGGACGGCTTGACAGGGATTCAGAGGGCTTGCTGCTGCTTTCAAATGACGGCGCCTTCACTAACATGATTACCCACCCGAGCAGTAAAATTAAAAAAAAATACCGCGTGACGATTGCTTCCGTGGTTTCCGAGGATAAGATCTCGCGGCTTTCGGCGGGGGTTAATATCGGCGAAGAAGGAAAAACCGAAATCACCGCACCTTGCGAAGTTCACGTGTTGAAGCACGATAAAACCGAAACGGAGAGCGGCGTCCGTAACCGTACTTTCCTTGAGTTTACTATCACCGAGGGCAAAAATAGGCAAATCCGCAGAATGTGCAAAGCTGTGGGGCTTGAAGTATCGCGGCTGAAGCGGGCAAGCGTGGGCGGCGTGAAACTCGGTATGCTCAAACCGGGTGAGTGCGCTGACCTGAACGAGAAGGAGTTGAAACTGCTTGGAATAGGGACGCGCAGTGTACACCCGCAAAGGAAGCAAGGAGGAAAATCATGATTGCAGCCTCACTTCCCCTGCTGCTTTTTGATGAAGGCAGTTTCTGTGAAATTCAAAAGGATGGCTCAAGTATAATCGCGGGTTTCGGGCAAATCGCAGGAAATCAAGTCTGCGCCTGCATTCAGGACATCAACGTAAAAAGCGGAGCGGTAAATAAAGCCGCAGCCGCGAAGATGAAAAAGATTTACGCAAATGCCGTGAAATTCGGTGTACCTTTGGTGGCTGTTTTCAACTCAAAAGGCGGCGAAATAAGCGAAGGTTCCGGACTTATAGAAGCGTATTCGGAAATTATCGCCGATTGTGCGCGGCTTTCGGGCGTTGTGCCGCTTGTTTCGGTGGTTTTAGGGCAATGCGGCGGCTTAAATGCAGCGCTCTGCAGAATGTCGGATTTTATAATCGCAGCAGAAGAAGCGGAAATCTTCTTCACACCGCCGTTTTTAGGCGGAGGGAAAGAAGAAGCCGACATTACGGTTAAGACGTCGGAAGAAGCGGTTTTAAAAGCGCGCGAACTGCTGTCGGTTCTGCCGCAGAACAACTTAGAAACAGCTTCCTGTTCCGGTGATT
>JAITFV010000060.1 GCA_031281115.1 Oscillospiraceae bacterium
TATAGTTAATCAACTTGAAATATGGTTTTGGATATGATATAATAGAACTATGAGTTATGATATAAAATACAGACAATGTGCGATTGATTATTGGAACGATGGTCACAGCAAAAAAGCAACGGCAGAAATTTTCAAGATATAGTCCTTTTACTTAAAAAGCGTTTCGCTTTTTAAGTAAAAGGGGCTTGCGTTGTTGCGACAACGCCCGCTGCGCTCACGCAGCGGAAACCCGTTTAAATTGAAACTGTGGAACAGTTTTCAATTTAAACGATTATATAATATAGAAAAGAGCAGCAGCATGTTACTTACATCTTTAGGATGCTCGACTTGCTACTGAATAATCCTTCCAATCCCTGTCAATACTCCCATTAATCAAAGAAAGGATGGTCTTGCTATGCTAACCGTCACGCGCTACATCAATGGCGTTAAAGTCAAAGACAAAAACGTCAAGAATTACACAATAGAAAGCGAAGTTATATCCAAGACCATCCAAGCTGTAAACCGGCGTTTAGGTCTTGAGTATCCACCAAAAATCGAGCAACCGCAGTCGCTGTAAAACGACTGCGGTTTATTTCGCCAAAAACAATCGTTGACAAACGTATCGTAATATGCTATGATACATGCAAAAGGAAGTGATGCCGTGAAAACTCAGAAAACCATTAAAACACCTCAAAAAGCCGCTATATATATTCGTGTTTCTACCGATGCACAACGGGAGGAAGGTTACTCCATTGATGCACAGAAGGACGCGCTCACTGCTTATTGCAAAGCCAAGGGTATAAAAGACTTTGATTGTTACATTGATGGTGGTTTCACCGGAAGCAATATTGAACGCCCTGAGATGCAGCGATTAATCGGCGACATCAAAAATGGCATTATTAACTGCGTACTTGTTTACAAACTCGACAGGCTTTCCCGAAGCCAAAAAGATACGCTTTATTTGATAGAAGATGTGTTCAATCCATACGGTGTAGCGTTCATGTCGCTGGGCGAGAACATGGATACCTCCACGCCGCACGGACGAGCTATGCTTGGAATTTTGTCGGCATTTGCACAGTTAGAGCGCGAAAATATCCGCGAACGTACCCGTATGGGTATGAAAGAGAGAGTTAAAACAGGACTGTGGATGGGCGGCGGGCGCATACCTTACGGGTATAACTACGACAGGACGCAGGGTATACTTGTACCCAATGCCGAAGCCGAGAACGTTCGCAAGATGTACGACTTGTATTTAGAAGGTAATTCGTTCAGCAAAATCGCACAGACTATGGGGATGAAGTATGACCGACAGGTTATGATGATTCTGTCGCGGAAATCAAACGCAGGCTATATTATTTATAATAATGAAGAATACAAAGGACAGCATGAAGCAATAATCACGCTTGATACATACCTGCGAACTATGGACATGATGCGTGACCGCTCGGTCGTTCGTGAAACGAGCGGGAATTATTTATTTACCGGCTTAATTCTTTGTGGAAAATGCGGTGCGAAGATGCGTTATCAAAAGTGGGGTAAGAAAAAAGGCGACTGTAAAATTATCTGCTACTCTCACGATAAAAACAAGCCATATCTCGTTAAAGACCCTAACTGCAGCAACGCCCGGCAGTGGGCGGCTGATGTTGAAGATGCGGTTATAAAAGATTTGTTTTCCTTCTCGGTTAAATTAAATACAGTCAAGGAAAAGAAAAGCAGCGATTTAAAAGTTACAGAAATACTGAATCGGCAATATGACGAGATTTCCAAGAAAATTAAACGGTTATACAACCTCTACTCGGAGGACAGCGATGATATTCTGATAGAAACGATTAATGAGCATAAAAAGCAGCTCTTAGACATTCAACGGCAAATCGAAGTTGAACAGGAGCGTAACGAAATCAGCGACAAAATCGAAAAAGTCAAAAAATCACTGACCACGCTCAAGGAAACATGGGAATATATGACGTTGGACGAACGGAAGAATCTGATTCGCGGCTGTGTTGAGAAGATTGTGATTACCGCTGATAATATAGAAGTCTTTTATAAGTTTGGGAGTTTAAGTAAAGGATTGACGACATGACCGATTTATGATATACTAATTAATACTAAAATCCAATAAACTGGTTTATTGGATTTTAGGGATGGCGCTGCTGCGACAGCGCCTGCGGCTCGCAAGCCGCGAAACCCTGTTATCCATTTCTTAAACGGATAACAATATAAAGCCGTTCTGAGAGCGGGTTAATTATAATTACGACAAGCAACAATCATCGGCACCGCATACGTACTGAATTTTACATTCAGCGATGTATCAAAATTATCAATTGATTTTATAAGCCCGATGCAGCCAACTTGAAAGAGGTCGTCGGGATTCTCCCCGCGGCCTGAAAAACGCTGAATTACGCTCAGAACGAGTCTTAAATTTCCGTTTATTAAGTCCTCGCGGGCTTTCATATCGCCAGTCTTGATTCTGTTGAGTAATTCGATTTTTTCCGCCTCTTTTAAAACTTTTAAAGTGGCTGTGTTTACGCCGCTGATTTCAACCTTGTTATAATACAATCAAATCACTCCCCGCAAAAAATTGGCATACATAAAGTATTGGCAGGGAAGATTTCTTTATTCGTTTATTAAATTGGAAAAAATTGTTTTGAGGTTCTTTTTATGCAAATAAGGCTCGCGGGGCTTGTCCCCGAATCAATAGTAGACGGCACCGGCTACCGCTTCGCAATTTTCGCGCAGGGCTGCCCGCATAACTGCCCGGACTGCCACAACCCGCACACTCACGACTTTGGCGGCGGCAGGCTGCATGAGGTTGACGAGATAACTGCGCGCATTAAATCATATCCCCATAATGACGGCGTGACTTTTACGGGCGGCGAGCCGTTCTGTCAGCCTGATGCGTTTTTGGAACTCGTTGAAAAGTTGGGAAATATTAACATCTGGTGCTTCACCGGTTATAATTTCGAGGAGCTGCTCAAGATGGAAAGTCCCGCTGTCCATGCGCTTCTTGAAAAAATCGATGTGCTTATTGACGGAAGATTTATAAAAACGCAGTTTAACCATGAGTTGAAGTTTAAAGGCAGTAAAAATCAGCGTTTTATTAGTTGTAAAGAAAGTTTGAAACGGGGAGAGGTCGTTTTGTTTGAAGTTTAAAATAAAAATTAGTTTCACTATAATCTTTGCGTTAATCTGCACACTCGCGGCGGGTTGCGCCGAAAGCGACGGCAGCGGCTTTGTTTTCAAGTATGACATTCCGGCAAATCCGCGAACCCTCGACCCGCAGACCGCGAACTGCCGCGTCTCCGCGCTTTTGATTGCGAACTTGTTTGACGGTTTATTACAGGTTGAAAATGACGGCAGAATTACCGCGAATGTCGCCGCTGAATATTTTATTTCCGAGAACGAGCTAACCTATACTTTTTTGCTCCGAGATGATGTTTACTGGTATTTTGACGGCGATTATTCCGTAAAATGCACAGCTTATGATTTCGTTTTCGCGTTCCGGCGGCTGTTCAATCCCGCAATCAAATCGGAAAATGCAGAACTGTTCTACAGTATCAAGAACTCGCGGCAAGTACACAGCGGCGAAATTCCATATCTTGATGCAATCGGTGTCGAAGCGTTCGGAGACTTCGAGCTTGTTATTACGCTTGAAGAACCGAATCCGCTGCTGCCTTATCTGCTTGCAGCTCCGCCGGCTATGCCTTGCAATGAGGAACTATTCGAGAAAACAGCGGGGCGTTACGGCTTAAACGAGAACAGCATACCTTCAAACGGCGCGTTTTTCATTACCCGCTGGAACTTCGACCCGTTCAGCCACAGCAGCGAAAATAATATTATAATTATGCGCCGCAACGAGAAAAACAGCGAGGCGCGGAGAGTCTATCCGCGCGGGTTGAATTTCTTCATCAATTACGATGACCCGCTTGAGCACTTCACAGAAGGCACAACACATTCACTGGTCGCAGAAGGGGAAACGGCAGATATGTTAATCTCGCGCGGTTTTCCTTATGACGGCTTCGAGAATTCGGTGTGGGGAATAACTTTTAACAGGCGGGGAGTATTCAGGCACGTTGATTTACGGCTTGCGCTCGCGGCAGGTTTTGACCGAGACGAGATTAATATCGGCAGCATCGGTTTCCGGGAAGCTTACGAAATAAATCCGTATTTATTCAACCTTGAAGATGCCCGCGAATCATACGAACGCGGAGCGGTGATTGCCGGACGCGATAATTTAGCCAGTCTCCGTGTAATTATCCCGGTCGGCGGGGAAAGCGCGGCTTTTCACTATTTAAGCAGGATTTTACAAGAATGGCAAAAGAATCTCGGCTTCTTTTGCAGAATAGAAACGTTTTCTCCGGATGATTTTGACAGTGCGTTTTCAAGCGGCGATTACGATATAGCGATGGTGCGCTTTAACGCGGAGGAAATACCGGAGCTTGAACAAGCGGTTTTTATTCCCATCTGCTTTCAAACTGAGATGTTTTTTTATGACAGAAGAGCTGAAGGCTTGATTTATAACCCTTCTGCGGGAACTGTGATTTTTAGGGCGGCGAAGTACTTTTAACAACAAATATAGTTGACAATACGGCAGTTCTGTGTTATACTTGTTGTAATTGTAGCTAAACAGAGGGGAAGAAGTGAAATGAGGGTACTGTCACAATCAGAAATAGACAACATTTTAGCGGAACTTTTAGCTAATCCGTCGGTACTTCCGGGCGATGCGGAAAAAGCTAAACCTGAGAGTAATGAAAATAAACCCGTTAATTCGTAAGGCTAACTATTATGAAACCGACCAAATGGGGATTATTCACCATTCAAACTATA
>JAITFV010000103.1 GCA_031281115.1 Oscillospiraceae bacterium
ACGCAGCGGAAACCCGTTTAAATTGAAACTGTGGAACAGTTTTCAATTTAAACGATTATATCTGCAAGAAAAGCAGACAAATCAGATTCAGATTCGAGGATTTTGATAAAGGTTTGACGGCTCTCCCATATCCCCAAAATGGAAATTAACCCTAAAAAAGACCTCCACAGAGGTCTTTTTAGTTGTTTTATTGATTAGGAATTACCAAGAAATAAACTTGGCAATCCCTTAGGTATTTGCGAGTTGTTGTTCAACAGGTATTAGTTATTTCCGCTTCCTGCTGAGAATTATCATTGTTCCCGAAGCTAAAATCATCGCCATGCTTACTGTAACCGCTGTCCCGGGGTTTGTATCGGGGTCTCTCTCGGGTTCAGACACATCAACACTGCTGCCCTCAACCACAAAGTCCATGGAACCGGTTGAACCGTCTAAAAATTCTACTATTATTGTATACGTTCCGTTTATTAACGTAGAAATGAAATCTGAATAGATGAGAACAGCCGTGCTGCCCTCAAACACTCTCCCCGCGCTGAAATGATAGACATAATCTGCACCCAAGCCATAATCGGTATCCTCATACAAAAACAGTTCCCACGCATCGCCGTTTTCAACAATTACGGCTCTGAACAACACGCCGTTAAGGTATACAAATGCCAATTCTTCATACGCCCCCGGGAACAAGAATAGTGAATCGCCCGTCTCGGTGATTAAATGTATGCCGTGTTCAGGCTCAGGGTCGTTGTTAGGGTCGGGGTTGTTGTTAGGGTCGGGGTCGCTGTTAGGGTCAAAGTCGGAATTTGGGTCGGAATCCGAGCCGGAATTTGAGTCCGGTTGATTAGAATTTGACGGCGTATTAGGTTCGCCGCCGCTGCTCCCACTGCTTCCGCTCCCGCCGCCGGATGGTGCTTTAGATGAAGGCGTAGCCGGAGGAGCGGGACAATCGCATGGTGTTTTGTATCCGCATTTCACGCACTCATCATCGCAATCGCTCGGGGTGCAGGTTTCGTCGGTAGTTCCACAGCCGCCTGTTGTCGTGCAGTTGTGTGTACTATCGCCATTGCTTACCCAATTATGCTCTATGGCTTCTTTAATTTCGTAATCGCAGTTATCTCTTGCACATATTTGCGGTTCGCCGCAAGTTGCCGCTGTGCCGGATTCGTCATGTCCTAAGGCGGTTTCTATGACGTAACCGCAGTTGTCTCTTGCACAGATTTGCGGGTCGTTGCAATTCGCCGCCGTGCCAGATTCATCATGTTCTAATGCGGTTTCTATGACGTAACCGCAGTTGTTTCTTGCACAGATTTGCGGGTCGTTGCAATTCGCCGCCGTGCCGGAATAATCGTGTTCTAATGCGGCTTCTATTTCAAAATCGCAGTTGTCTCTTGCACAGATTTGCGGGTCATCACAATTCGCCGCCGTGCCGGAATCATCGTGCCCTATAGCTTTTTTAATTTCAAAATCGCAGTTATCTCTTGCGCAGATTTGCGGGTCGTTGCAGTTTGCCGCCGTGCCGGATTCATCGTGCCCTATGGCTTTTTCAATTTCAAAATCACAATTGTCTCTTGCACAGATTTGCGGGTCATCGCAGTTTGCCGCCGTGCCGGAATAATCATGCCCTAATGCGGCTTCTATTTCATAATCGCAGTTATCTACCGCGCAGATTTGCGGGTCGTTACAAGTCGCCGCCGCGCCGGAATCATCGTGGTTTAAAGCATGCATGACTTCCGCCATGAGTGTGCCACCCACAGGCTCAAATTCATCAAATTCATATTCTTCAAGTTCCGCATAAACCCTGAATGTATAACCGCCTAACATTAGGTCATCAATATCGCTGAGACTCTCTAAAGCTCCGGGAGTATTAATGAAAATGTTATCAATCAGCACAAATGTATCACCGACCTCTAAAGATTCGCCGGGTGTGCCTATGAAAGTAACAGAATCTTCTCCGCCTGATTCAGAATAGTACGGTAAACCCTGACCTCGCGGAAGTTCTCCGCCAAAAAGGAAATTACCCCCTGCAGCTTCTAATACTACAGAATCATTAACTGCTCCCGTTATATCGAATATATATTTTTCAACATCCATACTTGCGTTTCCGTTTAATGTCACCGTGTCACCTAACTTAGCGGAGAGCGTTGTTGCACCCAAGTGTGCGATATTGTGCCACTCTGAAGCGGTGCTGCCGCCGCCGCTGACAATTATTTCGGGGGCTGCCAGAATTTCGTATGTATAAAGCTGTGCAGAACCGCCGCTGCCGCCTGTGCCGAGTACAGTCGTTTCTCCGTCGCTGCCGCCGATAACCGAGAGGGTGCCGCTGAGGATTAAATCCGCATAAACGTATACTTCTGCATATCCGCCGCTGCCGCCGTCCCCTCCTTCATTAGGATTCCCTTCAGCGATAGAAGCGAAAATAATATCTTCAAGGCTGCCGATGTCATCGTGTTGGCCCGGAGTATCAAAAAAAAGATGTTCTCCTCTTAAATCATATTCAATCGAGCCGTTCGCTCCGGAGAAGCCGCTATCCACAGGTTGATAGCCACTGCCGCCCGCATCACCGCCGCTACCGCCGGCAACTGTCATAAAGATGCCGACTATTTCTTCCGGCTGTTCCGGCGGGTCGTCAAAAGCTACGCTATATGTCAGGTTCGCCGCCGCGATAATCCCTGTCATCAAAAGAGCCAACGCGGCTTTGCGAACTTTTGAAAAACTGCGTTTTTGTTCTCTGCTCATCTAAAGTATATTTCCTTCCTTATAATATAATAGGTAATTCCCATAATATAAAATTCCGCGCCGGAAGTCAATAGATGTTTCGCAATCAGTTGTTTTCTTTCGTAAACGGTTTGCCGCCGCGGGTATCAATCCTCCACAGCAAAACTGCGTTTTTATTCGCTCGTGCAGGGTGCTTTAAGTCGGTGTTTGTTATCCATTTAAGAAATGGACAACAGGTTCCGCGGCTCTCAAGCCGCGGAACCTGTCGCTGTAGCGCCATCCCTAAAATCCAATAAACCAATTTATTTCTTGGCAATTCCTTAAGTTTGTGGAGTAATACCCACAATTTTAATTATCTCTTTTGCCCTCTCTGCGCATTCAACCGCGCCCTCAACTGTTTCATCAATCACCGTAAAATGTCCCATCTTGCGGGCTTTTTTTGATTCAGGCTTGCCATAGAGATGGATACGGATATTAGGATTTTCGCGGTAGGCGTCCTCAGCGCCTATTAGTTCTGCTTTTCCGTTGCTTTGTCCGAGCAGATTTACCATCACTGTCGGCTGCTTTAATTCAACGCTGCCAAAGGGTAAGCCTACGATTGCCCTGATGTGGTTCTCAAACTGGTTTGCGAAACAACCCTCAATTGTATAATGCCCCGAATTATGCGGGCGCGGGGCGACTTCGTTGACAAAAATCCCGCCGCCTTCAGTTACAAACATCTCCACACAGAAAGTCCCGACTCCCTCAAAAACTTCCATAACTTTTTCAGCTACAACTGTAGCTTTTTCGATAGTTTCCGAGTCAATCCTTGCAGGGACTACTGTGGTGTCTAAAATGCTGTTACAATGAATATTCTCGGCAATGGGATAAATTACATTCGTACCGTTAATGGCGCGGCAGGCAATCACCGAGATTTCCTTTTCAAAATCAATAAAATCTTCGAGCATAAGCTCTTTTGCGCCGCCGCCGAGAGCGGCATAAGCTGCTTTTATATCCGCTTCTGTTCTGATTAAGGCAGTGCCTTTGCCGTCGTAACCGCCTTTTGTGGTCTTTAGCATACCGATGCCGATGTCTGCAAAACTATGTATTTTTTTGAAATTCGGTACAGGAACACCTGCTTCTCTTAGTGCTTTTTTCTGCATGAATTTATCTTGAATTATTTCTAAGCTGTTAACCGATGGGTAGATTATATGACCGTCTGCTTCAAGTTTTTTCAAAGCCGCCACGCTTATAAGTTCCCATTCGTAGGTTATGACGTCAACTTTCTCAGCGAGCCTTTTATAAGCCGCCTTATCGTCCAAAGCGGCAACAATAAGCTCATCGCTTACGCTGCGCGACGGGCAATCTGCGTCAGGGTCAAGCGTCACAACGTAAAAACCCATTCTTTTCGCTTCTAAAATCATCATCTTCCCGAGCTGACCGCCGCCGATTATGCCGATTTTTTTATTAATTACGCTCATCTTACATATTCTCCAAATATTTCTCATAGCCGGACTCGGCAAGCTTTTCTATTTTTTCATTAACGAATTCAACTAAATTCTGTTTATATTCTTCTAATTTTTTCGCAAGTTTATCGTCACTTACCGAAAGAATCGAAGCTGCTAAAATCCCTGCATTTTTTGCGCCGTTAATTGCGACCGCAGCAACCGGAATTCCGGGCGGCATCTGCACTATTGAGTACAGTGAATCCACCCCGCCGAGAGCCTTTGTCATAATCGGCACACCGATTACCGGCAGTGTTGTCAGTGAAGCTGTCATGCCGGGCAGGTGTGCGCTGCCGCCGGCTCCCGCGATGATAACTTTCAAGCCGCGCTCTTTTGCAGTTTTCGCGTATTCAAAGAGCCTGTCCGGCGTTCTGTGCGCCGAAACTATAGTGAGTTCAAATGAGATACCGAACTCGGCTAAGAAATCTGCCGCTTCTTTCATGACCGGTAAATCCGAATCGCTGCCCATGATAATTCCTACATCCATACTTTCATAAAGTCCTTTCTTCACTAACGATGAATGAAAACCCGACCCTACATTATTGTAGGGTGCCGTACCGGTTACAACATTTCGCAATTTCTTAACAATTACATTGTACCATATTACGGAGGCAATTGTCAATTGTCCGTCAGCTCATTTTATCCCCTCGCTTGAACAGCACCGCCACAATCAATGCAAACATCACTACAGCCGCCATTCCCGCTGCTGCTGCCGTGAACCCGCCCGTGAAAATCCCAAGCAAGCCTTTCTCGCCGACTGCTTTTTGCACGCCATCTGCAAGCAGATAGCCGAAACCTGTCAGCGGTACAGTTGCGCCTGCCCCCGCAAGGTCAACCAATGGCTTGTATAATCCCGTTCCGCCCAAAGCTACACCCGCAACTGCGTAAGCTACGAGAATCCGCGCAGAGCTAAGCTTTGTTAGGTCTATAAGAAGCTGTCCGATTAGGCAGAGTCCACCGCCTATTAAAAACGCCCATAAATAATTCATGATTATGACCATTCCTTCCTCATTTCATATGGAATTGCTATATTCCTGAAATGTGCTTCGTAGCACCCGTCATTCACACGATATGTGAACAGCGTGGGCGACTGATGGTATGCTTTCGCCTTGTTGAATCATCGTAGGCGACATTAATGCGCCGGTTGCAACGAAAAGCACATTTTTAAGCATACCCTCGGTAATTCGATTTAAAATCACACTGCACAGAACACTTGCACTACACCCACAACCGGACGCACCTGCATGAACGTCCTGTTCCTTCATTTTATAAAGCATCATCCCGCAATCAGCATGAACATTTGCTATATCAATGTCATCACGCTTGAACAAATCAATCAGCAAGCCGCTTCCGGCTGTCCCTAAATCGCCCGTGAGAATCATATCGAAGCTGCAGATTGATTGATTTGTATTCGCGAGATGCGCAGAAATCGTTTCCCAAGCCGCGCTTGCCATTGCGCCGCCCATATTATTAACATCCTTCACTCCCATGTCTGTCACCTTCCCGAATGTTACAGCGTTAATATAAGGGGGGGCTTTTCGCGGCGCAACCACCGCGCATCCTGCTGCCGTCGCTGTCCACTGCGCTGTCGGTGTGCGCTGACCGCCGTAATTCACAGGCAGACGGAACTGCCGTTCAGCCGAGCAGAAGTGCGAGCTTGTCATTGCGGCTGCGTTCTGCGCCACACCAGATTCCACGAAAACCGAAGCGAGCGCGAGTCCCTCCGCCATCGTTGAACAGGCACCGAAAAGCCCGATGAAAGGAATATCGAAATCGCGAATTCCATAAGAAGAACAAGTACATTGATTTAATAAATCCCCCGCGAAAACGAAGCTTATATCTGTTTCTGCAAGCTGACCTTTTTCAAGCGCGGCACGGAATGCACTCTTTTGCAGGATTACTTCCGCTTTTTCCCAGCTGCTGCTTTCACCGAAATGTGCCGCTTCGCCGATGTAATCGAAATAATTTGCTAAAGGCCCGTCTCCCTCTTTCGGTCCGGCCGCCGAAGCCCACGATAAAATCGACGGCGCATTGTTAAGTTCAATCGTGCCTTTTCCCAAATAATTCCCCATTTACATCACCGTCCCAGCTATATAATAAATAAATCCATAAAGAATCGAGGCGGCAATTCCGTAAACTATGACGGGTCCTGCGATTACAAACATCTTTGCGCCTACGCCGAGGATGAAACCCTCGCTTTTGAATTCGAGCGCAGGCGCAACCACGGCATTCGCGAAACCCGTAATCGGTACAATCGTGCCTGCTCCCGCATGCTTGGCAAGCTTATCGTAGACCTTGAAACCCGTAAGAATCGCCGCAAGCCCGATTAGTGTAATCGAAGTCAGCATGGCAGCGGTTTCTTTACCCGCGCCATAATTCATATATAAATGTAAAAACGCCTCGCCGACTACGCAAATCAACCCGCCGAAAACAAACGCTTTCAGCAGAGTTTTGTGTAATTTTGTCGGGGGAGAAGCCGCTTTTAACATCTCGTTATATTCTTTATTTGTGATTTTCATATAAATTTACCGTCCTCCTTTATATATTCTGTTGAAAACGCGCTTTTACACAAAAGAAAAATAGGTAAAACATGAAAAATTTACAATTTGGGGTGTTTTAGGGGACTTCCAAAAACCATCGCCGCCAATACGAGCGATTTCAACGGGATTGCGGCGGAGAGAACCACAAAAATCAGTTTTGTCTACTGTTATAATCGTTTAAATTGAAAACTGTTCCA
>JAITFV010000109.1 GCA_031281115.1 Oscillospiraceae bacterium
CAGAAACGGCGAATTTGAGCCAAAAGTCCTTGAAAAACGCCAGACGAGAACTGACGAAATAGAACAAAAAATTCTTGCAATGTATGCCAAAGGAATGTCGCAGCGTGACATTGAAGACAGTCTTCGTGAGATTTACGGTGCGGAAATTCCGCAGACACTTAGGCTACAATGTAGGGAGCGAGGAGGGCGGTCCGCGATATGCAGTTGTCGTCGAAAATGACAACGCAAGGCGCAGCAAAGTCGTTGTAATCGTGCCGCTGTCTACATTAGAGAGCAATCAAAGCAAAGATAATCTGCATCATTCCGAAGTGTATTTGGGTAAAATTATCCCCGGCTCGGACAAAAAATCCTATGCTCTGCCCCTGCACATTCGCGGAATATCTAAAATGCGGATTATCAAGCCGAGGCGCGATGAACATGGAGTTTATAAGATAAGTCCCGAAAAATTAACTGAAATTGATGATAAAATAAAAATTCTTTTCACACATAAAAAACCTCTTGTCATAGAATGATTTATGTGATATAATGATATTAGCAAAAACAATGCACTTTACGTACCGAACAAAAAAGTCAATGCGCTTTACGCGCCTAAAAGAAGGAGCCGGAGTTTTCCGGTTCCTTTTTTATTTCATTTCTCGAGTAAGCGGATACTGTGAATGGTTTGACGATTATATATTATAAGGCTTTAATCAACTTATCTAAAACACTGACTGTATGCGACAATTTCTCTTTGTCGGTATAAATAAAAAGTGCATCTATAATATCCGATTTGCTCGATTTTTCATTTTTCCTCGACTCTGAACCGAAAATAATATAATCGAGAGAGATTTTTAGATTTTGAGAAATTTTTATAAGCGTATCAAGCGACGGTTTTTGAAATGCGTTTTCGATTCGCGTGTATGAACTCGAAGATATTCCGATTAGTTCGGCAAATTGCTCCTGTGTGAATTTCAAAGCCTTCCTGCGAGCTTTGATTCTGTCTGCCATTGCTTTATGAGAGCGGTTCGGTGTTCCTGTCCGAGTCTTTTTGTTATTTTTCCTTTTTTCATTGATTATCTCCATATAAATTTATTTTGGTTACGATTGAAAAACTCTTGACATTTTCATTTTTTTGGGCTATACTGTTAAAAACGAAATGTGAGGAGGCGATATTTTTGAAAAAACGAGATATATACCTAAATCAATTAATTACGTTGAAAGATAAATCTTTAATCAAGGTTATAACAGGTGTGCGTCGTTGCGGGAAGTCTTTTCTCCTTGATTTATACGAGGAACACCTGCTTGGTACAGGTGTAAAACCTCAAGATATAATCCGTATGAACTTCGAGTCGTTAGAATTCGACCATATCAAAGATTATAAAGACTTAAATGAATACGTCACCGCTCGAATCACTGATACCAAGAAGGTATATGTGCTTTTAGATGAAGTGCAAATGGTAACTGAGTGGGAGCGTGCCGTGAATTCGTTTCGTCTGAATAAAAAATTAGACCTGTATATCACAGGTTCCAATGGTCATTTACTTGCTTCGGAACTGTCCTCATTGTTATCAGGACGTTATATCGAAATGCATATGCTCCCGCTTTCGTTCAAGGAATACTTGGATTTCAACGATTATGACGAAAAAGGCGACCTGCAGGAATGGTTTAGCACCTATATAGAGCACGGCGGTCTTCCCGGTTTAACCGAATTAAGAGAACACAAAACAGCCATACGACCATACCTTAGCGGAATTTATAACACGATTATAATGAACGACGTGGTCAAGCGCGGCGAAGTGCGAGACCCGGCATTGCTCGAAAACGTAGTACGATTTATGGCGGGAAATATCGGCAACCCGATTTCAAGCAAGAAAATCGCTGATTATCTGACCAGCAGCGGTCGAAAGACCGCAAGTGAGACTATAGAAAACTATCTGCATTTGCTTGAAAATGCCTATGTTCTCTATCGTTCTGCCCGATTTGACCTGAAAGGCAAACAGCAGTTGAAAACGCACGGCAAGTATTATATAATAGATACCGGCATCCGTGGCGAACTTGTTGGTAAACGCGGACAAGACTATGGCGCTATCCTTGAAAATATCGTTTATTTTGAATTGCTGAGGCGTGGTTTCAATGTCAAAATCGGGAGTCTTACGGGGTTAGAGGTGGATTTCGTGGCAACCAAGCCGGACACGACCGTCTATTATCAGGTCACAGCGACAATGCTCGCAGAGGAAACTCGCGAACGAGAACTGCGGTCGCTTCGGGCGATTAAAGACAACTATGAAAAAGTAGTATTGTCAATGGATAGGACACCGTTAACCGATTATGACGGAATCAAGAATATTAACCTGTTGGATTTTTTGTTGACATAAAAAATCACGACTGTCTTAAACAGTCGCGTTCATTAAAAATATTACCCTTGTCTGCCGGATGTCTGCCAAAATGTTTTGGCAGACCCGAAAATCACAATATAAAATAAATGGCGTAATAATGCGTAAAATAGACTTAAATCCTTTTGCACACTGATTTTCTCGGTTCCTAAAATCACCTAAAAGACCTCAAAGTTTTCTATGGTAATTTTAGGCTGTGAGTTTCAGGTGCCACTGAACGCAAGTTCATGCAGGTTCAAATCCTGTCACTCAGAGCTTAATATTCCGCTTGGTGAGCGGGTTTGCGAGGTTAGCAGACCCGCTTTCCCACTTGTTTGCCACTTATTGCGAAAAAACCTTAAAAAACAGCCTACACAGCCACTCTCTCGTTGTTTTCTTCGCCGTCTTCGCCCCTGTCAGAAATCCTGTCGGATTTGGTTTTCTTAAAGTCAAGTGCGGCGGTTATAGCTTCGCAGTTTTTGACTCGTGCTTCTTGGAAAACATGACAATATATGTTCATTGTTGTTCCAACGGTTGCATGACCTAAATCCCCCGAAACAGAAGCCACGTCAACCCCGGCATTGATTAACACAGAAGCGTGAAAGTGTCGCATCGAATGTAAATCGCAGAACCTAAACCCACTCCGCTCACAAAACCGCAAGAACCACGTATACGGCGTGTTGTTGTGTAACGGTCTGCCGTCCCACTGCACGAAAAGCCTGTCGCTGTCAATCCACTTGCTTCCCATTCTTTCACGCTCATAGTCCTGCTTTTCCTTGTGTTCTTTGAGCATATCCATAATGATTGGCGGGAATTTTAGGATTCGCTGTGATTTTTTTGTCTTGGTTGTGTCGGTGTACATTCCACGCTTTGGCGAGTAGTTTGATGTGCGTTTCACTTGAATAAGGCTATCATCGAAATTAACGTCTTTCCACTCAAATCCGAGAAGTTCTGACCTCCTGCAACCGCTATACACTGCAAGCATTATGAACATACGATATTTCAACGGCTCTGTTTCAAGTTTTTCAAAAATCTGCTCCATTTCTGCAATGGTGTAGATTTCTTTTTCTTTGCTTTCCTGCTTGGGAACGGTCACTCGACTACAAGGGTTATCTTGGATTAAACCCATTCTCACAGCGTAATTAAACGCACTGGAGATAAAGTTAAGATGATGAATAACGGTTTTTCGGGAGAGCGGTTTTCCGGTTGTGAAACTCTTTTCGTTCAAAAACAAATCGTTTATGAATTTCTGAATATGACGTGCCGTGATTTTGTCGAGTTTCA
>JAITFV010000131.1 GCA_031281115.1 Oscillospiraceae bacterium
AGCTGGTCTTGCCAATTAGTCCGGCACTCCCTTTTAGGCTATGCGCAAGCCTGTGGGCGAGCTTGGTGTCGCCTATAGCTGCCGCTTCGGCGATTTGTGAATGTACATTTTTGTTGTTCTTGACAAAATTGACGCGCAGTTTTTTATGAAGCTCTTCATCATTTTCATGTTCATTTATGGATGAAATGCTTATGGGCTTAAGGTATTTTTGTTATATGCGCCACAACTCCTGCGATGTAAACGGTTTGCCAAGGCAGTCAGGCATTCCAAGCTTCGTGTATTTTTCCAGCTCACTGGTCATAACGTTCGCGGTGAGCGCTATGATTGGAGTGCCCGTTTTTAGGTCTGCAATTTTTTGCGCGGCTTCCATCCCATCCATAACCGGCATGAACATATCCATGAAAATCAATTCAAAGGGCTTTTTGCCTTCTTTTATACGCTCCTGTACCATATCAACGCCGATTTTACCGTTATCCGCTACTGCGGCTCTGATTCCTACACGCATAAGATGCTCACAAATAACCTCCTGGTTCATAGGGTTATCGTCACATACCAAAACGAAAGCGTCAAAATAAGGCTTTTTAAGAAGAGTAAAATCTTCGCAACCGGAAAGTTCCTCGTCGGATTCCACTGTTTCAAACGTTATTTCAAAACTGAACGTACTGCCGATACCGGGTGAACTCCCCGCTTGTAATTGCCCGCCCATTAACTCTACTATATTCTTGACAATTGCAAGCCCGAGCCCGCTTCCGCCGTAATTGCGCGTTGTGCTGGAATCAGCCTGTATAAACGGTTCAAAAATCTTTTCAATTTGCTCGGAACTCATGCCTATTCCTTCATCTTTTACTTCAAAATACAGCACCGAATTCCTGTTATCTGAACTCTTTACTGTAGACGAAAGCCGAACTGTTCCGGTTTCGGTGAATTTTACGGCGTTTGACAGAAGGTTCATAAGAACCTGATACAATCTTACCTGGTCCCCCACTAACTTTTTGCCGGGCGGTTGTTCTGCGTAGACACTAAGGTCTAAACCTTTTTCTTTAACAGCGGGCAGAACGACTGACTGGCAGCGCACGAAAACATCATGTAAACTGAACGGTGCGTACTCTAATTCCATTTTACCCGATTCGATTTTTGAAATATCAAGGATATCGTTTATAATCCGCAGCAGCCAACCGGTGCTGCCGGTAATTTTACCCAAATAATCTTTGACCTGAGGCATATTGTTGCAATCTAAAGCAAGCTCGGCGAACCCCATGATGCTGTTCATGGGTGTGCGGATTTCATGGCTCATAGTCGCTAAAAACTCTGATTTCGCCCGGTTTGCAAGCTCGGCAGTAACTTGCGCATCTTTCAGATTATGCGTCATGTCAATGAGATGCTTCCATACTTTTTGCGTTGTTCGCGCCAGTTCGCCGATTTCATCGTTACGAGTAATGCCGTAAATGCTGTTTTCATCGCTGTCGGACACGGATACACTGCGAGTAAGCTGTGTCAGCGGGCTGAAAACCAACTGCCGCATTATCAAAGAATTTACCGCTATATAAATTAATAACGCAAAAATTAAAACAGTAACTAACGGCAGAATATTTCCGACATTAAACAACGCACCCGAGTTATAAAAAGTGATTATCATCCAGTTCGTGTTAGGAATCGGAGCAATCGACAGATACCTGTAGCTGTCGCCTGAAAGCTTAATAACCTCCGGTTCCGTTCTGCCGTAAAAGATAACCGGATTTCTTTGATAATTGTTTATGGCAGAAATAAAATTGTTGTCCGAATTTATGGTCAAAATGTGATTTTCTTCCCAGGCGTAGGGGTTGTAGGCACTGATAAGATTGGGTTCCGGCACAGTACTGTCCATTTGTATGATTCCCCTGTGGTCTATGACAAACCCTCTCACGCGGGTACTGTCGTGCAAACCGAACATATCATTGAAGATTTCGTCATACTGTACAGCTGAACATAATACGCCCACGATTTTTCCGTCTTGCTCCACCTTATGGTTTATCCACAAACGGCGGGTATTCGTAAATTTGCAGATTTCCGTATTTAAGGTAAAATCAAAAGTCGAACTGATAGTGTTAAAGAACCACTGGTCATATGGAACATTCCGGTCAAGCGTATTAGGCAGACTGTCCGGGTCATTTTCATCTTTAAGTATAGGCGAAAACTGCTCAAAAGCAGTATCGCTTTCAATCAAGTATTCGTGCATTGAATCCAGCATGGCGAAATGCGAGCTGCCTATTTGCAACATTTCGACATAGAGCATCATTTCCTGATAAGCCGCAGCTTTTTTCTCAAGGTTTTCCTCATCGGTAAACCATTCGATTATTTTCTCAGAACGCGACATATGCTGAACTAACGAAAGCTCCTCGTTTAAATGCGTACTGAATATATTCACTGAATCCATAGTGTAAAAACGCACATAATCGACAGACGCGGCATCTACTAAACTGCTGATTAAAAAACTGCACACCGCGATTGTAATTGTCAGAATTAAAACAGTGAATAATATATTTAGATTTTTAAAGCGCGCAGCAAGTCTGCTTTTGCTTTTCCTGTTCTTTTCACCCTCAGGAATATCTGCTTTCACAGGACGACCCATATTAAACCGTCTCCCTCTTGTAAATATTATTTGATTAAATCATTCATCCTTAAAAAGTTTTCCGCTACATCTCTCGGATAATCACCGTTTACATTAACCATATAATTTAAGTCGCGCATAACCTCGTCAGTCAGCAAGCCTACGAGCTTATCGAGTATTTCTAACAGCTCGGGATATTTTTCCGCCGTTTCGTCCCGAATGATGATTGCTCCGTGATACGGCGGGAAAAATTGTTTGTCGTCCTCCAATACTACAAGGTTAGATTCGAGCAGCATTCCGTCAGTGGAATAAACCTCAAGAACTTGAATTTCATCATAAGCAAGCGCTTGATAATGTAAAATGGGGTCAACAACTCTTTCTTCCTTGAAAGCCATATCATATACAATTTTTAAATTTGGAAGACCGTCATGCCTGCTAAAGAATTCTGCAAAGCCGCCAAGTACAAAATCCGACGACACCCTTGCTAAGTCTGAGATTGTTCTGAGGTCGTATTCCGCAGCGGTATCGGCTCTCACCGCTAAAGCAAATGTATTATTGAAGCCGAGCGGTTCAAGCATGCGCAGATTATATCTTTCGATTAATTCTCTTGTTGAGATTTCATGAATCTCTTCGTAGCTTTTTGTATCGGAAAATTTCAGATAACTGCCGTATACGGTCCCGGTATACTCTGCGTACAGGTCAACGGCTCCGGTTCTCGTAGCGGCAAAAAGAACATCTGATGCTAAATCGTTTTTATACGTAACGGTTATGTTCGTATTATCTTCAATAAGCAGCGTAAGCATATATCCTAAAATATACTGCTCTGTAAAATCCTTTGCGCCTACCACAATATTTTCGTTTTTCTGCGAACAGCCCGCGAACATTCCGCAGATAACCAACAGCACCATAAATAGCTTTAGCTTTCTCATAAGCCCTCCTAATTTCCAAAATATATACCGGACCTTTCCGCTAACTCTCCAAACGAGCGGAAAGGTCTGCTGCTCACAATTCTTTTGTAAGCATAAATTTCTTTTCCTTTAATTCGGCAAGTTTTTTCGCCGCAGATTCAAAATCATAATCTTCAATTAAACGCACAAGTTCCTCTGTTCCGGGAACAGCGCGGATTTCTCCGAGCAATGCCGTACATTCAGGGTTTATATTTTCCAGCATCGGTTCTAATTTTTCAAAAAGTGCCAGTGTTTGTTCAGCGTTTAGAGGCTGTACTTTTTTCTGCTGCTTTTTATCAAGCAAAGGCCGGAACTCTTCTATAACCTGTTCAAACTCGGTTTTAAGCAGATTCATCTTTGTTTCCCAAATGGAGGCAACCCCTTCTCTAAGCAGCATCTCTATCTCGGCGGCAGCGTTTTTCAGTCCGGTTTTCCCAACCATGCCGGCGCTCCCTTTCAGAGTATGCGCTAATCTGTGGGCGAGCTTCATGTCTCCTGTTGTAACGGCTTCGGTAATTTCATTATACATAGTTTTATTATTTTTTATGAAATTAATACGTAATTTTTCCTGCAAGTCATCATTCCCCTCATTCTCGTCTGCAGGGATGCTTTTTGAAGGTGTTAAATACTTCAGTAGAATCCGCCATAATTCCTGAGACGTGAAAGGTTTCCCTAAATAATCGTGCATTCCGTATTTTTTATATTTTTCCAGTTCGCTTGCCATTATATTTGCCGTCACCGCTACTATAGGGGTTTTTGTATCTAATGCTATGATTTTTGTTGCTGCCTCCATTCCGTCCATGACCGGCATGAATATGTCCATAAGAATCAAGTCAAAGGGTTTTTCGCCCTTTTCTATCCGCGCTTGAATCATGTCAACACCGATTTAACCGTTTTCCGCTACAACTGTCCGGATTCCCACACGTGTAAGATGTTCGCAAATTACTTCCTGGTTCATTATATTATCATCGCATACCAAAACAAATGCATCAAAATACGGTCTTTTAAGCAAAGTGAATTCTGTTTGTTCGGAATTATTTTTATCGGAATCTACAGTTTCAAATATAACCTCAAAGCTGAATGTACTGCCGATACCGGGAGCGCTTTCCACCGATAATTTACCGCCCATTAACTCCACAATATTTTTAGTTATTGCAAGCCCGAGCCCTGTGCCGCCGTAATTGCGCGTTGTGCCGGAGTCTGCCTGCGTGAACGGTTCAAATATTTTTTGTAATTGCTCGGGATTCATTCCAATCCCGCTGTCCTCCACCTCGAAATATACTGTTGCACTGCCTTTTTCTGTATTTTTAATTGACGAAGAAATTTTAATTGTTCCCGTATCGGTAAATTTTACGGCATTGAACAAAAGATTCATCAACACCTGATATAACCTTATAGAGTCACCCAAAAGCCTTTTACCGGCGATTGGCTCCATATAAATCTTAAAGTCAAGATTTTTTTCTTTAGTACCCGGAAGAACGACCGACTGGCAGCGTGAGAATACGTCGTGCAGGTCGAAAGGTTCGTAATCTAATTCCATTTTTCCCGACTCGATTTTAGAAATGTCAAGAATATCGTTTACAATGCGCAAAAGCCATCCTGTACTGTTTGTAATTTTGTGCAGATAATCCTTAATTTGAGGCATGGTATCACTGCTAAGCGCAAGCTCTGCAAACCCCATAATGCTGTTCATCGGGGTGCGTATTTCATGACTCATGGTTGCTATAAATTCAGACTTCGCCCGGCTCGCAAGCTCGGCGATTTCTGCCCTGCGCATCTCTTTTGCTACTTCGTCCACCATGTTCTCTAAAGTGTCCGAGTAGTCTTTTGCGGCAGCCTGAACACGTTTATGAAGAATTTGGTTTGAAATGCGTTTTAACAGCAAAGGTCCGGAAAAAGGTTTTGTTATATAATCCACCGCACCTAAGCTGAAGCCTTTTTTTTCGCTTTCCTCGTCGCTTTTGGATGTAAGAAACATTACGGGAATATCTTCATAGCGCGCATCGGCTTTCAGCTTTGCGATGGTTTCAAAGCCGTCCATCTCCGGCATTTCCACATCCAAAAGGATTACGTCGGGTATATAATGTTCGAGATTCTCGAAAAGAATGGCAGCTGACTGAACGGTATAAACCTTGTAGTATGGCTGAAGAAGGCTTTTTCCTTGATTCAAGGTAGCCATATTATCATCAACTAAAATTACTTTATGCCGGGTATTCTCCATCGCTTATACCTCCGTATTTTCTATTATAGTTAGTTAAATTTAGATTGGAATGAATCCAATCTAAATTTTCGCTCGCTACGCGGCGAGTTGCGGTTTCACCGCAACCATAGTCGTTTTAAACGACTATAGTAACGAAAGCTTTTCTTTGACGTCTTTATATTTCCCCTGGTCTATATTTTCACGAAGCCAAACGGAAAGTCCGTCATCGGATGAATAATCATAATTTTCGATTATTGCCATCGCTGCATCTATTTCATCAATGTCAAAACTGCCGCAGGCATCGAGAAGCTTGTTCAAAATCACCTCGTCGGGTTTATCTTTTACCGGCTTTTGCTCCTTTAAGTTTTTAACAAGTACATTCTCTATATTCGTTAAAAGGCAGTGGAGTATATCAATGAATTTTTGATTATTAGCGCTAACAAAGTTATAATTACCGGCTATAGCTGCATTCTCAAGAGCTTCCGCTTCATTACCGGCTTCTTCCGCGAATATACCGCGGCTTGAACCTTTAATCCCGTGAACCATTACGGCGTATTCACTTAAATTATCACGACTTACCTCTTTGAGTACATTTAAAAGCGGCTGCGTGTTCTTCACATATGATTGCAGTACTTTCAAATAAGTATCCTCGTTGTAACCAAAGTGCGATACTCCTTTGTTTATATCTAATCCGGGTATATCTGATATCCGCCTCTCTGCCCCCCGTCTTGCTTCAATGTTTATTATTTGCTCCGGCAGCAGAGCCTCCGCTTCTTTATCCCGAACCCATTGCCTAAGAACAGCATCAAGGCGGGCAAGGTCAATGGGTTTCGAGATAAATGCTTGGAAACCCTTGCTTAAAAACATTTCCTCGTTCCCCATGATTGCGTTTGCGGTGAGGGCAATAATCGGTATTTTCATGGCATATTCAGTATTTATTTCTTCCCGGATAATACGTGTCGCTTCGACTCCGTCCATTTCCGGCATCATATGGTCCATAAAAATTGCGTCATACATTATTTTTTCATTGCGGATAATATCTATAGCCCGTTGCCCGCCGGTCACGCAGTCGATTCTCATGCCGTAAAGCCCCATCAGTCCCTTTGCCACATCAAGATTTGTAGGATTATCGTCAACAATAAGCACCCGGGCGTATGAAAGGTTGATTCGCGTCATCTTTGCGCTTTCAAGTTTTACAAGAGAATAATCAAATTTTTTCAGGCTTTCCACCACTTCGGAGCCAATTACGGCATCACCGACATACTTCTGACGAAGCTTCACCGTGAAAGCGCTTCCTTTTCCGTATTCGCTTTCTGCCGTGATTGAACCGTCCATCATCTCAGCTACTTTTTTAGAGATGGACAAACCAAGCCCTGTTCCTTCGGTTCGGCGGTTAGCTCCGCGCTGACTGCTCTCTTCTTCCATCTTATTGTAGAGGGTGAAGAGTTTATCCATATCCTCCGGACGAATCCCGATACCCGTATCACGAACCCACGCAGTCATCCAAACCGCGTCTCCGTCACGTTCGCACTGGACACCCAGCTCGACGGTTCCTTCCTTGGTAAACTTAAAAGCATTGGAAAGAAGATTATTAAAGATTTGCTTGATTCGCAGTTCATCGCCGTACAGATAATTGGGTAAATCTTCATTAATATTAAGAACAAGCTCTACAGGTTTTTCACCGAGATACAGCGCGCTTTGGGTAATCGTATCGTTAAGCAGGCTCGGAACGTCGTATTCGCTCGGGTTTAGCTCAAGTTTGTCTGCTTCGATTTTCGATATATCCAAAATATCGTTGATTAAACTCAGGAGCGTTTCTCCCGCTCTGTACACTTTAATAAGGTTTGAATGTGTTTCGTCATCCAATTGAACCGTTTCAAGTGTAAGCTCCGTCAAGCCGAGTACAGCTGTGAGCGGAGTACGCATTTCATGGCTCATATTTGCTAAAAAGTTACTTTTAGCTCGTGAAGCAGACTGCGCCGTTTCACGCAGTTTATCTTTCTGCTTGTTATGTTTGCGATTAATTAAAAGGAAAATAACCGTCCCTGTAATCAGCAGTACGCCGACAGTTAAAACAATCAGCATAATAATGACAAACTGCGGATTAGACTCCCAAATAGGCGGGATTGTGTTTATAATCCCGGCGCCTGCCGGAAGAGCCCTTGGCTTTACATTAAAAATATCCATCTGATTCCGGTCGAATACCCAGCGATTAAAATCGGTAGAGTTATGTATAACCGGAATCTCCTCTGCCGTACTGCCGTCAAGCAGTTTTTGGAGCATAACGGCGATTTCCGAACCGTATTTCTGATAATCGGGGCATCTTCCGCCGATTGCATTATACGGCAGTTGTGCGGAATAAACCGTGAAAATCGGAACGGTG
>JAITFV010000193.1 GCA_031281115.1 Oscillospiraceae bacterium
CTGTGCACGGCTTAGATGACCCGAGAGCCATCCGCGCTTTTGAGTGGGAGCGGGCTTTGGAAGAACAGTATGAAATCATTGCTCCCTGGGACCCTGATTTAGACCCGCCGGGTATGTTAGTAGCCGGTAAAATCGCTATGATGTACTGGGGTGCTTGGCTGATTGGCGACGGCGTGACTGAAGGTCTGCGTTATGAACTCGGTGATAAACTCGGTTTTGCACCATTCCCGCGCGGCCCCGACCTTCCTGCCGACGTTCCGATGGCAGATATTGCCTCCGGACACAGAGAAGGTATTGCAGGCGCATCTCAGGAACCGGAACTCGCGGCACTTTATATGCTGTTCAAGCGTCTGCATGAAGATGAAGCTGCCGAAGCGGCATATGAGGCGGAACTGGAAGACGAGAGGATTCTCATCTATGGTTCTATGGAAGAATACGAACTGGCTATGCAAATGGAATATTATTCCATCTGGAGCGCCGTATTCGGTTTCACCGGGCTTGATTCCATCGTTGACCGTATTCGTTACGCTACGGGAATGACTGCCGCACAAGCAGTCGAGGCATACAAAAGTACAGCACAGGCGATGATTGACCGTACCTGGGACACTAATTAATTAAGGCTATGTTAGATGACTGTATATACCTAACAGCGCTTTAATTAAAATAAAATCATATTTTAAAGGAGGATTTTCATGAAACTCAAGAAACTGCTTTCCATTTTAATCGCTTGCGCGCTTCTGCTCGCGCTTGCAGCCGGCTGCAACGGCGATGACCCCGCTCCCGTCCCGTCTCCGAGCGGCGACGACCCTGTCATAACAGACGGTAATGACAACGAGGAACCCACCGGAGAACCGGTCAGCGAACCCGCTGATGAACCGGTCGGCGAACCTGCCGCCCCCGCCGGAGAAATCGAAATCAAAATACCCGACAGCGGCTTATATGTTCTTGACCCTTTGAATACTAACATATTCTCTGCCGTTGAGGGCGACGGCTTCTTGGACTACAACTTCAAGGACAGCGGCGGCGCGTGGGTGAACATCATGAATCCGTGGGGTGATTCGGTGTTTCTGGTTTTTGAACCCGGCGAAGGATTCGTTCAAAGCTATATCATCACCTTCAAAGTAGAAGGCTATGACGGCGGTGACGAAGGCTACCGTACAATGTGCGGATTCGCGATTAACGGCTTCTCACCCTCGCTCTGGTCGCTCGACGAGGGAATGGACGATGGCATGAATTGGGAAGAAGTATTCGGTGAGAAATACAACTACATTATTGACGGTGACGGCGTTTATCAGATAATTGTTTCGCTCCGCGCCGCCATGGACTTCTTTGAAGAGCATAACGACTGGTACATCAAAGATTACCTCGAAGCTGTTGACTGCATCGAACTCGGTATTTACGGTGTTCCGGAAGATACAAACATGATAGTGACTATTTTGGGCATAGAGGAAAGCGGAGATATTTTCTCATTTGAAAACATTCAGCGCCCCTTAGGTTCCGGCGCATTCTTCGCGGCGAGTATTGATGAATTACCCGCCCTGCCGTCGGCAGAACCCGCACGCGAACCCAGAATCGGAGCTGAAGACGAAGAATAGGCTGCGGAACCTTGTTATAGCCAGTTAAGTTAAAAACGCTAAAGCGTTTTTAACCCGCGGCGTATACGCCGCTTGCCGAGAAAACACTTTAGTGTTTTCAATTTAATCAGCTATATCCAAACAATATTATTTCTTTTTCATCGGAATCCAAATCTCGTTATAATCGCTGCCTGTGTACATCTCGATATTAAAATTCCCGTCTATCTCATACTCACGGCAGTTCGGGAGCCACTCACTCCAAATTTTTGTATTGATATCCTGCAAAGCCTTCGGCATCTCCCCATTGACCGGGAACACTGCCCAAGTTTTTGCAGGAATTTCTTTAGTGATAAATTTATCGGGCAGCCCGTCTTTACCATCGATAGTATCTGCAATCATATAATTGAACAGTTTTGTATCATTATCATTGTCATAACATATACCGAACATACCGCAGATATGCTCCCCGTCGCCGCATTCCCAGTGCTCACCCCAAAACTTCGGAATATCTGCGTAAGATGTGTCGGAGTTGAACTCCCGAGCTGTACCGATAACCGTGAACGCTTCTTTTGCCTCGATTTTATAATCCATTACACTGCCTCCTTCAAGTTTAAAAATAATTTTTACCGGTGCGACTGATTTTAAATTCGCACCCTTTTTCCTTGCCGATGACGGGGGTATTCCGTGAAAACGTGTGAATGCTTTCGTGAAGCTGTCGGATGAATCATAACCGTATTTTACGGCGGCATCAACAACTTTTATATCGCCCGACGACAACTCCATACCCGCCAGTGTAAGCCTGCGGTTTCTGATATATTCGCCGAGCGTGAAGCCGCACAGAATACTGAAAGCACGTTGAAAATGGAAGCTCGAAACGTAAGCCTGCTTCGCTATCTTCGTGCAATCTAATTCTTCCGTGATATTATCCTCTATAAAGCGAATGGCATTCTGCATTCCTTGTACCCAGTTCATATTATCATTAAGTCCTTTCTTCACCAACAGAGAATCGCTTCGTTTAAAAACAAAGCGAAAACAACATTTTCCCCGTTTTATTTGGATTTTAGTATTAGTATAATCACCCTCATCATCAAATATATAATAACATATCAGGATACAATATACCCGACATTTTATGCTTGATTTTGGCTTGTACGAATTTCAGGTTATGATTCCGCGAGTAATTTTTTAACTGATTCTGCCGCTTCATTATATTCGCTCATGAGAATCTTAGCAGATATACCTCTGACAGCTTCGGCGATTTTTTCATTACGTGCATTTTTATGCAGCTCATTAATCGCCGAGTTAATCGCGCCGGCATCCATTTCTTCAAGAGCTTTTGCGAGAGCGGTAAGTCCGGGTTTTAAAAGGTTCATATCGGTGGGTTCCGTGCCGTTATGTGAGGAAGATACAGCTTGTTTAATTCTGACGAGCAGCTCATTTAAATCATCTAAAAATAAACCGTTAGATTTATTAACAAAGGCTGTATCGCCATGTTTTGAGGCATATTCCAGGTTATAAGCAAGCTTTGACAATTCCTCGGCGCCGATGTTCTTCGCTGCGCTCTTGAGTGCGTGAACGCAGGTTGTATATGATTCCATATCACCTGATGCTATGTATTCCTTCAGCTGCTCTGCGCGTTCAGTGCCGTCTTCAAAGAACATTGAAAGAGTTTCCATGTAATTTGTGAGCGAACCCGCCGAAACAGCGATACCTTTATTTACATTAATTCCTTTTATTGCAACAGGCGGCTTGATTTCCAGTTCTATCTGCGGGAGGATAATACTGCTTGTTTCGGATAAACCTCTTTGTTTTTTCTTAGGAATAAACTTATCTAAAACTGAATTCAGCTTGACAGTGTCAATAGGTTTCGATAAGTATTCATCGAAGCCGTTTTCGAGGAACATCTCTCTTGTGCCGGAAACTGCATTCGCTGTAAGTGCAACAATAGGCACATTTGTGAAATATTTTTCATCGCCATCGCTCAGCGCACGAATACGCGCAGTCGCCTCCATGCCATCCATTTCGGGCATCCTGTGGTCCATGAAGATAATATCGTAGTCCTTGGATTGAACCGCCGCGATTGCCTCCATGCCGCTGCTGCAAAGGTCAATCTGCATTTGATAAGGTGTAAGCAGCCCCTTAGCGACGCGCAGATTTGTGTTAATATCATCAACAACGAGAACTTTTGCGCCGGGCGCGGTGAACCTTACGACAGCTTCGTTTATTTCGCTGTACAGGTAACTGTCAGAAATATTGTTGAGGATATTGGCAATCGCCATAGAATAAACCGGCATCGAAAGAACGGAAAGCCCTCTCTCGGGGATTTTTTCACCGAACTCCGCGAGAAGCACGATTCTTGCATTATCTTTGGATTTTATGAATATATCCTTGCTGCGTTCATATAAAGTGTAAGACGTGAAAATAAAATTAAAAGTATTATTTGTAATAGTTTCTTCAAGCTCAACTTCATCAGATATAACCGTGCAGTAACCTTTCATGTTCTCAATAGCGCTGTGAATGGAGTCCGAGTAAATTTCCCGCCGTTCATAAATCAGCACTTTCTTGCTTTCGGGATTATCAATGGCTGCTAATTTGTCGTTACTGCTCACTTTTTGCGGCAATTTTACAATAAACTTACTGCCTTTACCATATTCGGATTCAACTTGAATTGTGCCGTACATTGCTTTTACGAGACTTTTAGTAATTGTCAAACCGAGCCCGACGCCTTCAATCCCGTGCCTTCTTTCATCGTCAATCTGCACATACTCACCGAACAGTCTTTCAACGTGTTCGGGTTTAATCCCCCTGCCGCTATCCGAAATTTCCATGATAAGCGTAGTTGTATCGCTTCCGAGGTCATTTTCGGTCGTTTCGCAGTAGGCGTTAAAAAGCACAAAACCTTTGTCGGTATATTTAACAGCATTACCAAGGAGATTAATAAGAATCTGACGGATTCGCACTTCGTCGCCAATCAGAGAATTCGGAATATTGCAATCGGCGTTTACCGCGAACCTTACAGGCGAGTCAATTATTTTCATGCGGATAATATTAATCACGTCATTAAGCAGGGAAGAGAAGAGGTAATCTTTTGTGATAATTTTTAAGTTTCCTGCTTCAATCCTCGAAAAATCTAATATATCATTAATGATTGAAAGCATATTTGAGCTTGCTTGCTTCACGGTGAGAACGTGCTCGCGCAAGTCATTCGGGTTTTCTTCCCGCAGCGCAAGCTCGGTCATGCCTATGATTGCATTCATAGGAGTACGGATTTCATGGCTCATATGCGCGAGGAACGCGCTCTTCGCACGGTTTCCTTGTTCTGCCTGCTCTTTCGCGGCGACGAGTTCGGTTATATCAACAGAATTTTGGATATGTACCTTTTGTCCGTTTATCCAACTGATATATCTGTCAACGTTGCTGTAAATACGGTTTGTGAGGGTGCTGTGCTCCTCCCATGTGATAATTCTGTCCGGGTCTTCGTCAAGTTTGCGGCAGGGACAGAACTCACATTTGCCTGTCATGCCTTCCTGCAGCACCTCAAAACATATTTTTCCTGTGGGGTCGCCTTCAATACCGTAATGCCGCTTCATGCTGTCATTCATGAAAAGGATTTCGTGTGTTTCGGGAATCGTAACATAAATCAATGTATCAATACTGTTAAGTATTTTTTCAAGCGCATTAAGCGAATTTGTTTTAATTCTGTTTGCTTCGTTGGCTTCCTTAACCGCCGCTGCCAATTGGTCCATTGTATCAACCAAATCAAGGGTAACGTCATGGCGGAAAAATGTATTGACAACCATAAGCCCCGCAGAACGCATTATTTTTTCTTCGTTCTCTGTGAAAATCCGCTCATTGACGCAGTCGTCGAAACCCACGAATCCCCAGTAATTATCATGAACAAACACCGGCATCACAAAAAGGGAGAGAATCCCCCTGTCTTTAAGCGCATTTTTGCGGGACGGCTCCATATCGCGCACCAAACCTTTGATACATTCGCCGGAAAGCAAGGTTTTATGCCACGGGCTGTTACCATAGGGAATATCAGAACCTGATGGGTCCTGCCTCGGCACATTGTCAACCCATTCATGTGTTAGTAAGCTATGAGCGATGCCGTCTTTTATGTAATTCTTCCATATTGTAACGCGCTGCACGTCAAGGGCTTTACCTATGATTTCCATTGCTTTCAACAGAGAATCATTAAAATTTTCTAAATCCGGTTCAAGCAGAATCTCGGATATATGGTTCGCGCTACCGAGGAGCATATTCTGCCTGTCAAGCTCGTCAAGCATCCGCTTGGATTCGCGCAGGTCGCGTATGTATGATGAAACAACGTAATCATTGGTTTCATCAGAGTTACGGACGAAGGTGACTTCTGTAGGGATTAACTCACCTTCCGCAGACTGATACGTATATTCAAAAACGCTCTTCCCGTGCATTAGTGCCTTTTTTATATGTTCTTTAGCGTAAATATCGGAAAAAATACCATTCGGCTGGCGTTCCGGCGTAAGCCGGTCGTGATAATGCTCAATGTAATCCTGTTTATCAATCATGCCGAAAAGTCTGACAGCTTCCTCATTGCAGTCAAGCAGTTTCAAATCTTTATCCCACAGGTTACAGGCGAGCGGCGTAGAGTCAAGCATCAGCATAACAGATTCAAACTCCCGTTCAGTCATATCCATGGTTGTTTTAAGCTCTGTTATATCTCTGATAACCCCAAGTATACCTATAACTTTATCGCTGCGGATTATAGGCGTTTTGACAGTTTCGCAGAATTTTTTGGTACCGTCGGGGAATATGAACCAGCCTCTTGTTTTGACAGTTTTTTTATCGCTTATAACCTTTTGGTCAGCATAGTTAAAATCATCCGGCAATCTTTCTACAAGCCCTTCTATTTCCGGCGCTGTTTTACCGATAATCTCAGATTCATCTATCCCTACGAAAGCCTCGTAATTGCTGTTACAGCTTGTATAGGCGAACCTTAAATCCTTGCTTATTATCATATCGGGAACCGCGCTGTACATTGTTGACATCGTAAGTAGCCGGCTTTTATACTGATTGCGTTTCATATTGTTTAAAATAAGCATAACAAGCATCACGATAATCATGCTTGCAAGGACACACATAGTCAAACCTATATAAAATGCGCGCTGTGCGGCAGCAGCTGTCATATTTTCATAGGTATCGGTTTCCGACCGGGTTATATCTGAAGCGTCAATATGCGACGCAGCTGCATCGGCGTTTTCAGAATCATGAACGCCAAAACAACCCGCGGCGCCCAGTAAGGCGGCACAGGTTGCAATCAAAAGTAACAGCGGTTTTATCAGGTTTATTTGAAAACATCGTGCTTTAAACATTCTTGCTTTAAACATTCTTGCTTACCCTCTCAAATTCCTTCTCATATTCAAGGAATAACTCAATAAGCACAGGGTCAAAGTGAGAGCCGCTGCTGCTTTTAATAATATCTAAAGCTTCGTTATGAGTGAAAGCTTTTTTATAAGGCCGCTCGGAAATTAACGCATCATAAACATCGACAATCGCCATAATTCTGCCGAGCAGAGGTATAAATTCTTTCGCAAGCCCCCGGGGATAGCCGCTGCCGTCCCACTTCTCATGGTGAGTAGCGACAAAAATTTTAGCGTACTCCAAGAATTCCCATTCCGAGGAGTCCTTTTTAATTTTATCAATAATGCTTTCGCCGAAGGTCGTATGTTCTTTAACCTGGTCGAATTCCTCTTTGGTAAGTTTGCCCGGTTTTAGCAAGACAGCGTCTTTAATGGCAATTTTGCCGACATCGTGAAGCTGAGCAGATTGAATAACGAGATTCTTATCCCAATCTGCCATCTCATCTTCATGTAATCCTTTTTCCTCCATTGCTCTAATCATTACCCTTAAAAAAGCCTGTGTACGCGCAATATGCCCGCCTGTGATGTCATCGCGGCATTCTACAAGCTCTGCCATTGTGTGAAGCAACGCGTTTTGCAATTCCATAACAGAGCGGGTCTTATTAACAACGCGCTCCAATAAGTCATTATTCAATTGTTTAAGTTCCTGCCTCTGTCCCTCGGCAATCAAGTGCGCTTCCACTCTTTTAATGAGCAACGGCGGTGAAAAAGGTTTAGCTATGTAATCAACTGCACCGAGCGAGATACCCTCAAGTTCGCTGTTACCGTCAATCTTCGCAGTCAGGAAAATAACGGGGATATGCGCGGTCTGCTCGTTGTCCTTGAGGATTTTTAATATCTCAAATCCGTTCATAACCGGCATATTTACGTCAAGCAATATTAAATCGGGCATCACTTTTTCAAGCAACGTAAAAAGTTTCTTACCGGACGGCACGGTGAAAACATCATACATTTTCGAGAGATTATTTCTCGCCACCACTAAATTGGTTATATCATCGTCAACGATAACGAGCAGTTTTCTTTTCTCTTGCATTTCCTGACCTCCGCTTAGCCGATAATATAGTGTTTTTTACTTTAGAATAACACTCTGTTAGATGATTGTATTGATATATGCAATAATGCTTATACTAAATCCAATAAACCAGTTTA
>JAITFV010000259.1 GCA_031281115.1 Oscillospiraceae bacterium
CGCCGGGACCGCGAAGTTTCAAATCCTCATTCGCAACCTCGAAGCCGTCAGAAGTGCGCGTCATCGTATCGAGCCGCGCTTTTGTATAAGTGCTGCTGTTATCGGTCACTAATATGCAATACGACTGCTTTTCTCCGCGTCCGACACGACCGCGGAGCTGATGCAACTGCGATAACCCGAATCGCTCGGCGTTCTCGATTAACATAACCGTTGCGGCGGGAACATCAATACCGACCTCAATTACAGTAGTTGAAATGAGAACAGTAATTTCACCGTTTTTGAAGCCGTTCATGACCTCGTCTTTCTCCGCTTGTTTCATTTTTCCGTGAAGCAACCCCACGTTTATATCACGTAAAAACGTGCTTTTAAGTTCGTTGTAATAATTAACTGCGTAGGCTTTTTCGTTTAAATTGCTGTCCTCGTCGCCGATTACGGGGCAGACGATATAGGACTGCCCGCCGCCTGCGGCTTGCTTCAGAATAAATTTATAAAGCCGCTCTCGAAAGCTCGTGTCCACCGAATAAGTGTTAATCGGGATTCTTCCTTCAGGCATTTCATCAAGAAGCGAAATATCCAAATCGCCGTAAATAATCAATGCTAAAGTTCGCGGAATCGGCGTTGCAGACATAACGAGCGTATGCGGGTTTTCGCCTTTAGAAGCGAGGATTCCGCGCTGATTCACGCCGAATCTGTGCTGTTCGTCTGTAACTGCGAAGCCGAGATTATAAAACTCAACGCCTTTTTGAATTAACGCCTGCGTACCTGCTATAACGCTCGCCTCGCCGCTTTGAATCAGCGCTTTAACAGCGCGTTTTTCCGCAGCAGAAAGCGAACCTGTCAACAGCACGATGTCAATTCCGAGCGGCTCCAATAATTTGTGAAGTGTGTTTGCGTGTTGGGCTGCGAGCAGTTCCGTCGGTGCCATGAACACCGACTGGAAGCCGTTTCTGTGCGCAAAGAAGCAAAGCGCGGCGGCAACCATCGTTTTGCCGCTGCCAACATCGCCCTGAAGCAGCCGGTTCATCGGTGTTGCCATTTGCATATCCGCTGCACAATCAGCGATTGCACGTTTTTGCGCGCCTGTCGGCTCAAAAGGCAGCGCGGCGTAAAACTCCGTCAAATCCTGCGCTTTCATCAGTGTGCCTGTTAATTTCCGATTACGCTTCTTGAGCATTGTCATACCGAGCTGCAACACCAGCAATTCTTCAAAAGCGAGCCGCCGTTTCGCCGCTTCCGCTTCAGCCGTAGAAGCGGGGAAATGGATTTTTTCTATTGCTGTTTTTTTGTTAAGCAGCGAAAATTCCTCTAAAATTTCCTGCGGCAATATATCTTCTTCGTTAAAATCAGGCAGAATTAATTTCAAGTTATTTGCAATCATAACCTGCGTTAAACCCGCTGTTAATCTGTACCGCGGAACAAGCAGATTCTCCGAGTTTTCTTCTATGAAGAGCGGAGATATGATTTCCCGAAGGAATTCGTTCCCGCCGACTTTTCCATAAAATAAATAGGTTTTCCCTGTCAGGAGCTTATTAAAACTGTACTCGGAGTTGAAAAACACGCAGATAAATTCGCTGTCACCGTCGGACAGTACAGCTTTATAAATACTCAAGCGGTTCGCAGTGTAAATCGGGCGTAATTTTTTCACTACCTCGGCTTTCACCACGCAGGTTTCATTAAATTCAACGCTGTTTATTTTTACCGGCTTTGTAAAATCAATATAACCGCGCGGGAAGTGAAAAATCAAATCCCGCATGGTATTTATATTCAACTTTTTATAAAGTGCAGCGCGTTTTGTTGAAATCCCGCGCAGACTCGTGATGTCGTTGTTAAGCATTAATTGTTTCCTGTTTGGCTTAGTATTCTGAATGCGTTTTCGAGTTCCTCATCGGTTAGGGTAAGCGGATTTTCGGGATTAGGATTATCAAAGAGATATGTGAAACCTCCCTCCCCTTCCGAAACTGCAGTGATTCTCATAATCAGCTCGTCTGCTTCCTCAATAGGTGCTTTTGCTCTGTAAAAACTGACCGTTCCCGCATCAATATTAACTGCCGCCGTAACAGTGTTAATCCATCTTACGGGAAGCAGAAACACGAAATCCCAGCGTTCTGTATAAAAAGAATGATACACGTCAATTAAATTATTCCCCATCAGCGTTCGCCAAATCACGGGGCGCAGCTTCTCCTGCGACGGCAGATGCGCGTACCCCAAAAACTCTCCCGAACTCGAAGGAAGCAGAATCAAACCGTCACCGTCTATATCCGTCGGGTTCGCAAGCTCGGTGATATTGCCGGTTCTTCGGATAACCCTTGCAGGGTTATCGGGGTTGGATACAATCGGGTTCACGAGTCCGGTTCCGGATAAATACAGCAGGTCTGTACCGTAGCTGTCGGGGTTATCGTATTTTCTGTGGTTGATAATCAGCGCAGATATGCCTTCAATAACCTCTCCTTGAATTACTCCTGTATATTCACCCGCAGACGGGTCAAGCTCGCTCTGCGCCGAACGGAAAAGCTGCCCGCCTAAGAAGGTATAAAAACTTGCTGTCGCCGAAGCGCCCGAGCGGTCGTTTTTAATAACGAGCAGTTCCTTGTAATCCCTGCCAAAGAAATAATCAACGTGCATGAACGAGTATATATCGTCAAACTGCCTTTCCGGGCGGCTCCCGATGTGACTGATGACCATGCACTTCTTCTCGCCCTGTCCGACAGAATAACTTAAAAGTATGCTGTCCTCCGCTTCCTCGCCGAAACTCGCAAAGCTGACGCTTTCAATATCTATGCCTCTAATCGGGATTTCATACAGAGATTCCCAGCTGCCTGTGGAATCCTTGTAAAGAAAATTCATCAATAATGCGCGCTCAACATTAATTCCCGAAATCTCGTAAAAAACAACAGCCGCGTTATTATCTTCACCGTAAATTACGAATGCGCTGCGATGTTCGCCTGTTTGCGGGTGCTTCAGGTTAAAGCCGGTGCCTTTACTGTCAACGAGCGCACTAAAAATCGCTTGCTGCTCGTCTGTGAGTCTCGGCGGCGAGAGCATATCCTCGACAGCCCCAAATGCGCATCCCGACATTAAAAACATTATGACAAACAAAGCAGATAAAACTTTCATTTTCTGCTCGCCCACCTTCTCTTACGTTCTCCTTTTTCATGTTTTACCCGCGCCATACTGAGCAGGAAAACTAAAATCGCAATCGTTTCAGCGGCAAAAAGCATATCCGGTGCGATAAACTGTGTAGATGCAGAACCTACTAAATTATACCGCGTAACCGAAGGCGAGCCGAGCATGAAAACTACCTTCGCTATTATTTCCGATGCCGCGATAATAACTGCGGAAAAACCGAACACACAAGTCTTGAAGCGGGTGGATTTACTTTCAACCCGCATAAATATTCTGCCCGCCGTAAGATAAAATAATGCAGCCATAATCGTAAAAATCAGCACTGTGAGATGTTCGGACATGCTGAATATTATATGATTACTGAGAAAGAGCGCAATTAACCTCGCCACGTAGTAACCCGAAAGCGCCAAAAACGCGATTCCTATAGACGGGAAAGCTCTCTTTTTGAACAGAAGAACCCCGCCCGAAAAAGAATAAGCAACCGTTCCAAGGAAAGCCGTCAGTATTTCTGCGGTACTTTGGTTTGCGAAGCCGGTATTGATTGCCGTGTAAACCACCGCGAAAGCGGCAAGCAGCAGCATAATCCCGCAAATAGCGGTATCGCTGTCATCAAAATGACTGAGCCTTTTGTTGAAAAAGCGGGTTTTGCGCTTTTTTTCTGTTATAACCAAAATGATTAAACCGACGAATACTACGCCGAGAGTAATATAGTGCAGATATTTTAAAGGTCCCGCGTAATGATAAAAAAAGCCGGTGTTAAAATCAATAACATCTGTAGCAAACTGCACAAATCTAATGATAACCACCGCTGCTACAGCCGTAATCATGAACGTTATTAAAAATGTGCGGTTTTTATTTAATTGATTCATATTCAGGGCGCGCTCCTTGAACATAATTAAAGTCGGACAGGCATAGATTAATTATAGGGTATTAATAAGGACAAGTCAAGGAATTTACGTGAAAGGAATAAGAAAATGAAAAATATTATGGTAATTCTGCTTGTTTTCGCGGTTTTATTATTTTTAGTGCCTCATTTTTGGAACACGATTTTCCCTGTCAAGGGAGTTGCTCCAATTTCGGAGTATCGGGGGCAGGAAACATTCCACGTTTTTCTCACCGAAAGCGGGGAAATAATTGAAATCGGTACAGTCGATTACCTCATAGGCTGTCTTTTTGCGCAGATTCCTCCGGGATATCATGCCGAGGCTCTAAAAACACAGGCAGTAGCCGCGCACACTTATGCACTGAGACTCGCCTTAAATAACAGGAACTTCCCTTCAGAAAGCGTACAGGGTGCGGATTTTTCAAACAGCAGCGTAACCTGTCAGCCGTTCTTCACCGAGGAGCAGGCGCGGGATTATTACGGAGATGAATACGCTCTTTATCTTGCTAAAATAAGAGAAGCTGCCGAGTATGGTGCGGCGCGCGTCATACTTTACGAAAATGAGCCGATTTATGCCGTTTATCACAGTGTTTCGGCAGGCACAACCAACACTGCGCAATATATATGGGGTTTGGATTTCCCATACTTGGAGCGCGTACCGAGCGACTGGTGCAGGGAGTTCATAAACTTTGAAAGCACTAACGAAATTTCAACCTCGCAGGTGCGTTCATCTCTGCTCGCCTTTGACCCTGAGATTATAATGCCGCTTGATTATGCGAAATGGTTTTCGGATTATTCCGCTGATGAAACCGGTTATGTTTCGGCGGTCAGTGCGCGGAATCTTACGCTCTCCGGCGGTGATTTATGGAGGATTCTGAACCTGCGTTCGGCTGCGTTTGAGATTAAATTTAACGGAAACAACTTTGTCGCGACCACTCGGGGTCACGGTCACGGCGTCGGGTTAAGCCAGTTCGGTGCGGATTACATGGCGCGCCGCGGTCATACTTATGACAGCATATTAAACTATTATTATACAGATATTATTATATCCGACGTAATTATTAACTATTAATTATTAATTACTAATTACTAATTAAATTAGTCATCCTACGAACGAAAAACTGTAATCCAGCGGATTTCTGGCTTCGCCGTTTACGCGGATTTCAAAGTGCAGGTGCGGGCCGGTTGAAAGCCCTGTAGAACCGACGAGCCCGAGCACCTGCCCGACCGTGACCTCCTGCCCGACTGAAACCCGCACGGAACCGAACTGCATATGCGAATACAACGATGTGTAACCGCCGCCGTGGTCAACGACTACATATGAGCCGTAACCGCTTCTTGAATTACTCTCAACTGCCACTATAACTGTCCCCGACTGAATTGCGTAGATATTCGCGCCGTTGATTCCCGAGTTGCCTACATCGATGGCGCGGTGCCACCTGCTCCACGCCGCATCCCAGCCGAAACCGCAGGTAATCCGCTGAAACCGCTCGTCAAGGGGCCAAACAAAGCCGTCGCCTGAATAATTTGGTCTGTTGAGGTTTTGGAGTTCTTTTATAAGCTGCGTTGTCTGTCTGTCAAGTTCTTCAAGTTCCTCGTTCGTAGCGTTAAACTGGCGGTACATACCAGAAATCGTATTTTGAAGGACAGACTCTTCTCCGGCTAAGATACGCAATCTCGCCTGCGCCTCGTCCATTTCCTCGTCAAGCTCTTTCATGCTTACATTAAGTGCGGCGAGGTCATCTTCGAGGTCTGCTTTTTCGCGTTCACAAAGCTCTCTGTCAGCATTGAGCATGAGTTTTAACTCTTCAAGCTCTTCTATTTCACGCTCCTGCGCTCTCATCGCAGCAAGCAAATCATTCATGAAGTCGGTGTTTCGTTCTGCGGCTTTTTGCAGAACATCGGCGCGAACAATCATGTCGTAAAAATCGCCTGAATCAAGCAAAATATCTACCATTCCGAGCGAACCCGTCATGTAATTATTACGGACGAGCTGCCCGAATTTCGCTAAATTTTCCTCGTTCTCGGCCTCAAGCAGACTGATTTTATGTTCGCGCAGTACAATTTCCCGCTCCGCATCTTCGATGCGCGCTTCGAGCGTTTCTATATCTGCCTGCTTATTTGCGATTGCTTCCTGCTTCAATACGATTCTTTCATTCAGCAAAGCGATTCGTTCGTTGACTTCTGCAATGCTCTGTTCCATCAGCCTCACTCTTTGCCGCGCTTGCGCTATGTCGCCTTCCATTTCTGCAATTTCATGCTCGCGTTCTTGATTTCTAAGCTCAAGCTCAGCAGCTTTTCTTTCAATTTCGTCGATTCGCGCTTGAATTTGTTCCGCTGTCAGCCCGGAAACCACACTCGCCGGCGCGAGCGCGAGCATCATGCAAACCATCAGAACAAGAACCGCAAAACGTATGTATTTTTTATTTTTCATTTCTTACTCACATCTCCTTTATTCAATGAGTTTCCTATTAGGACGGGTTCTAAGAAAATTTCA
>JAITFV010000268.1 GCA_031281115.1 Oscillospiraceae bacterium
TCGCAGAGTCGCTTTTTCCTGCGGCGATAATTTTCGCACATTAAATTCAAGTTCATTTTCCATATTTCTATTGTAACATATTTTTTATCAAAACGCAATAGTTTTGTTGCGGATTAATACCATTAACAGTATTACCTGTCATGGTCGGGACTCCTTTATAGAATCGGTATTCCTTAATAAATATGTAGATTTGTCCGTGCTTATGTCGATAATCCCTGTAAAAATAACAGAGTCCAACTCTTCAAAAGTAGTAACAACAAATAAATCGGCATATTCGCTCAAATGCTCACGAATATGCCGACACAGGCTTTCTTTGCGTTTATTATCGGGAACAATCCACGCAACTTTGGGGAATACGCCGTTTTGTTTCTGCTCAATACCGGTCAGATAATATCTGCCGTACCGCTCACACTTTTGCATGATTCTTGACGGGGCTTCGGTATCTAAATCAACCTCAAAAAAATAGTGGTTTTCATAACCGCCGGTAGCAACAACGGCATACAAATCGGGTTTTAGCGTAACATTCACACCAAAATCAGTAGTGTAGCTCCGCCAACAATTAGGCTCAAATTCGCATTTTACAAGATTAGTTTTTGTGCATAATTGAACATATAATTCAGCAACCGCAAGTGTATGTTTCAGAAAAATATATGTAGGTTCAAATATGTGTTTGCGGACTCTCACAGGCGGTGTATTTTCGCCCAGTCGCAGGAGTTCAATTCCCGCAGTTTTAATCGTCCACACAAAAGATGTTGACCGCACACCGAACCAACGCATATCTCGTTCAAGGGGCTGTATCAATCCTAATCGGCGTAGTTTTGTCAGATTCCGAGTGGTTGCTCTCAAAGAGGCTGAGGGCGTTGTCGCACCGCTAAAATGCAACCGTGCAACTTGATTTGTTTTCATAAACTTGCACATTTTTATAGAGTGCAAAACTGCCTTGTCTCGCTTGGTTAATTGCTGATTATATTCATTTAATTTCTTTTTAGTTATTCGCATAGTTATCTTTCTTGACACGGTAAAAGCCGTGTCAGTCATATCCCTTACCATGAAAAGTCGGCGTGGTTGCTGGATTGTTGGCAACACGAAAAGTCGTCCGAATCGTCAGTCGAATCGGTAAAGGTTAATGATTATTTTTTACTTTATTATTTTCTTTCTTCCGATTTGTGTTAATTCGGCAGGCGTGATTGTTGGTTCAAAATCTGCTGTTTCTTGTCCGTAATTCGCCATACTGGTGGCTTTTAATTTCAGCGGTAAACGCAAAGGTCGTGATGGTGGCAGAGTTTTACCGCTAATCCAATTTGTAGATTTACCGTTGTTCTGTAGATTTGCATAAATTTGATAGCGTGGTAATTCCATAAAATCCTGTGTTTCGAGTTCGTTAGCCATTGCGGACATATCTTTCGCATCGGCAGAATTAAGCCCGAATATGATTTTATTTCGGCAGTTGGTATCAATAGCGGATTTGATTTGTGGCGATAATTGCGAACGATATTGATGTGCGACCGTAAAGCCTACACCAAGCCCGCGAGCCTGCGCCAAAGCGTCGGAAAAATCTGTGGGCAGAGCCAAATAATCTTGCGACGGGAAGAGTTGCGGAGGCGTCGGTTACTCTGTCGATTCGGTGAAAGTCAGGGAACATCAAAATTTCATGGCTTGTCTTAATCCGGAAAGAGTCCCAATGCCTCCAGACCATGCTGGTGGGGACCACGCTACTCGAAAGGGTAGCGTGTTTTTTATCGTTTACCGCGAAGCAGAGCCGCTCCGCAGTTTCGAGGGGTTATTAAAAAGTCACTCAACGAGAAACAGCTCCGCAGTTTCGAGAGGGTCTTAAAAAATAAACAAATTACGCCTGACGAGCGAAAAGAAGGGGAATCACTATGAAAACCAAAACTTTTATTATCGGAATCCAAAATTTCCTCGCGGGAGTAATCGCCGTTCGGGCGACAAAAGGCACCATGCTGTACAGAAAGGCTTGTATCGGCAAAAGTGCGGGAAAAGGCAAAATCGTTCTGACCACGATTGAGGAACTCAAAACTTGGGAAAGCGCAATCTCGGCGTATCAGCCTCAAAACGATACCGAAATCAAAATCGTTACGGCTCTGCGAAAAGCTGTGACAAGCGGCATCGCGAACAGAATTGCGGCGACTGCATAAAGCAAATCACGGAGTGGTGCGAAAGCACTGCTCCGTTTTTTTCTGCTTGACGGATAAAGAAAGCAAAAAAACGGCTTGATTTTTCCCTCGAAATGTGCTATAATGACAGAGTATTGCAACACAGTCACGGCACGTTCGTGCCGTCGGCGAGCTTTGTCGCCGCAAACGCCGCAAGCATTTGGACTATGTTATAATGGTTAAACAACAACGAAAAAGAGGTGTCAATATGACAACAAGAATAAGCGATGCTTATATCACTAACAGAAGTTGGTTTCGCAGCGTCCTGAACAATCAGCCTGTAGTACTATGTCGAACATCTGCGTTAGAGTGTTTACAGTTGTTTAATGGCTATGCAGGTGAAAAGACCATTGATGTTTACACTAAAAGTCATGGGTCATCTGAAAATGTCAATTATCGCATTCTAAACTCGTTTGACAACATTGAGATTGTGCGTATAGGTGATATATCTTGCACGTCTGCAAACCAGACGTTCAACGATATGTTAAGTGATTTCAATAATATTGATGAGCAATCCCTTATTGAAGCGTTAGCCACATATTATTATGCCAATAATGAAAGCTTTGACGGGTTAAACATAATACCCGAAAACACAGAGTGTTTTGAGTCTATTCGAAATTGGGCAATCGAATACTATGATGATTAGGAGGAGCGATTGATTTGAAACAAGAGGAAAAACTTCTATATTCGCTAATGGGTGCAATCTCTAAAACGGATGCTCCTGTGGTTTTCAAAGGAGCCTTAATCACAAAGCTCGTCTTAGCGGAGAATGGTTACACCGACATACGTTGACTACCCATAAAATATGTTCCACCAATCAAGATAAAAAGCAATAACTCCCAAAGTCTCTACAGGTGCGGTTTGAAAGCCGCACCTAACTCAATCCCGAATATAAGGGCTTGAAAATCTATA
>JAITFV010000292.1 GCA_031281115.1 Oscillospiraceae bacterium
GATACAAGGTGCGCCTTCCTCGAAAAACACAACACTTTCGTAGTTGCCCGCAATCGCAAAAACCTCGGCGGGCAGCGGATTCAGCCGTACAAGCCGGATTATATCCGCGCCGTGTTTCAACAGCTTCATCGCGGGTTTCACAGGGCGCCCGTAGGTTATTATCAGCGTGTTTGAATGGTTATTGTAATATTTAAAATCATCACAGGGTAATTCCCCGGCAGGGTCAAAAGCAACACCGCGGGGGTAGCGCACAGCGGAAATTCCTGCATTTCCGTATATGGCTCTTCTGAGGCATAGCCTAAGTTCGGCAGCTGTTAAAGGCGCGTAAACCGCAGTACCCGGAATAAGTGATAACAACCCCACGTCGAAAGTCCCTTGGTGCGTCGCGCCGTCCTCGCCCGGAAGCCCCGCACGGTCAATTGCTAAAACAAGGCGCAGTTTTTCAATTGCCGCATCGTGCAGAAGCTGGTCGAAGCAACGCTGCATGAAAGTGCTGTAAACTGCGAAAACAGGCAGCTTCCCGCCTGCCGCAAGCCCTGCTGCGAAGGTCGCGGCGTGTCCCTCGGCGATGCCTGCATCAAAAAATCTTTCAGGAAATTCCTTAGCGAAATAATTGCACCCTGTTGCGTATTTCATCGCGGCGGTAATCAAGCAGATTCTGCTGTCCTCAGCGCCCAATCTCGCGATTTCTTTTCCGAAAACATCGGAATATGTTTCAGCTTTTTTAGCGTTTTGTATATCAATACCGTGATAATGCCCTGCGTTTTCTTCGGCGGGAACGTAGCCTTTGCCTTTTTTTGTCATGACGTGGACGAGGCAGGGTTCGTTCATCTTTTTCGCGTGTTCAAGTATGAAAGTTAATTCTTCCAAATTATGTCCGTCAACAGGTCCGAAATATTTGAAGCCGAGATTCTCAAACAAATTATCGGGAATCAGCGCGCCTTTCACGAACTTCTTCGTTCCTTTCACAACACCTGAAACGCCTTTGCCGAGTTGAGTCCGGGCGAGAATTTCCTTAACGCGGGTTTTGGCTTCATAGTAACCTTTGGTACGGATTTGTGTCAGGTAGGACGCAAACGCGCCCGAACTCTTTGAAATGCACATACCGTTATCGTTCAGTATAACGATGAAGTTGCGCTTAAGCTTGCCGGCATTGTTAAGACCTTCGTAAATCCCGCCGCCCGTGAAACTGCCGTCCCCCGCAACAACAACGACATTGCCGTCTTCGCTGTTTAAAGTTTTCGCGGCGGCGATTCCCAGCCCTGCCGATACTGCTATGCTCGCGTGACCGCCGATAAAGGCGTCGTGTTCCGATTCTGAAGGCCGCGGGAAGCCCGAAAGCCCACCCTCCTGCCGAATCTTCCCGAAATCGGCAAGCCTGCCGGTGAGAATCTTATGCGTGTACGCCTGATGCCCGACATCGAAAATAAAACTGTCTCGCGGCGTTGTAAAAACAGAGTGCATGGCAACAATTAATTCGACAGTTCCGAGGTTAGACGCCAAATGCCCGCCGTTCTTGGAAACAACGAAAACGAGCAGCTTGCGTATTTCTTCGCAGAGCAGATTCTTCTCTGCGAGCGACAGTGTTTTTAATTTCGCCGGACTTATATTTTCATTCAGAAACAAATCTAATTCCCCCGTAACTGTCAGCTGTATACTGTAAAAAGGATTCCCATAACTATACCGAAAATCGCGCCGAAGAATACTTCAAGCGGCGAATGACCTAAAAATTCTTTCAGGTACTGCTTTTTTTCTTCCACGTTTCTTTTCATTATAATATCGCTGATAGCGTCTTTGATTTTATTGATTTCCCGTGCGTGTATGCCTGCGGCGCGCCGGACGCCCGAAGCGTCGTACATTACTATAAATGCCAAAATAAACGCCAAAGCGAACAAAGGCGAGTTCAGCCCCTCGCTTACAGCCAAACCTGCCGCTAATGCGCAGACGGCTGCCGAGTGCGACGAAGGCATGCCGCCCGCACCCAAAAACCGTTCGAGACTCAGTTTTCCGTTCTTAATTATACTGATTAAAACTTTGAGCAGTTGCGCGATAAACCAGCTCAGTATCGCAGCCGCAAGCGGCGCATTGTATATACTTTCCATTTTTTATGACCACTCCTTCCTCTTGAGGAGGATTTGTGCCGAGTTTTTAATTAATTCTTTCTGTTTAATAGATTTTTTGTAAGTTCAATCAAAAATTCATTGTCCGGTACGTTTTCAAGCAGCTTCAGGGCTTCTCCGGTATATTTTTCCGCATCTTCCGCTGCATTTTCATAGCCTTCGCCGTCAAGAATATCGTCAATGAGCTGAAACGCAAGCCCTAAGTTATAAGCGTACAGAGCGGCGTTTCTAACCGCGCCGCCGCTTCCTCCCGCTGACAGCACTCCCGCCTCACACGCCGCTTGAATCAGCGCACAGGTTTTGAGTTCGCAGATGTGTAATTTCTGCGGCTTATCAAGGACGCCGCTCACCGCTGATAAATCTAATTTCTGTCCATCGTAAACAGCAGACATATAACGGCAAATCATTGAAATTACAGAAGAAAGCCCTAAATCCGCAACGCTTTCAATCGCCTTGAAAACCATTCTGCTTGCCGCGAGTATTACATCGGCTTCCGAAAAAGCTTTGTGTACGGCAGGCTTTCCGCGCCTGAAGTCATCGTTGTCCATACAGGGCAGGTCGTCCTGAATAAGCGTTGATGTATGAAGTATCTCAATTGCTGCCGCAATAACCGCGGTTTGCCGCACGTTGCCGCCGTAAGCCCCGCAGAAAGCTAACGTTAAAACAGGTCTGATTCGCTTGCCGCCCGATTCAAGGCTGTAATTGATAACATCCCGCAGGGGCGAACATCGACTATCTGCATGATTGCCGGACGCGCAGCCCAATTCTTTTTCGGCAATTTCTTTATATTCTTTGTATTTTTCGTCAAATGTCACGGTGATTCTCCAATAAATATTTCTTTCAAGGCGACCTGCGCCGCTTCCATGTCTGCCTTGCAGTGTGTTGCTAACTTCTGCGCTTCCGTGTAAAGTTTCAGCGCGTCCTCAAGCGAAAGCGCGTCATCGTTCATTAGCTGTGAAATTTCATGCAGACGATTCATTGAGGTTTCGATTTCTTTTTTCATTTTTATCAGACCTTTCTCACGATTCAATTTTATTTACGGTGACTGTGAGTTCGCCGTTTGCGAGCTTTATGTGAAGCTCGTCGTTTATTTCTATCTTTTCGGAGCTTTTTACAGCTCTGCCGTCCTTGTCAAATACCGCCGCATAACCTCTTGCGAAAGTTTTTTCGGGGCTGAGCGCGTTTATAATTTTTTCTAAATTTTCGAGTTTGTTTTTCCTGCGCTCAAGGTTTCTGCGGATTTTATTTTGCAGATTCAAGAGCATGTTATCAAGGATAAAAGGCAGCTCCGATAAATCCGGCGTTGTGAGTTCCGCCGCTGCCGATGGAGTAGGTGCGCGCAGGTCTGCCGCGAAGTCTGCTATTGTGAAGTCGGTTTCGTGCCCGATTGCGGAAACCACGGGGATTGTGCTTTTGTAAATCTCACGTGCCAAAACTTCATCGTTGAACGCCCACAAGTCTTCTGCAGAACCGCCGCCCCGCGCTAAGATTATTAAATCCGCACCTGTATTATCGGCAGTTTTTAATGCGGTTACAAGCGACTTCGGTGCGCCTGCCCCCTGCACAAGTGCAGGAATGAGCAAGATTTCAACAATCGGATAACGCCGCGCAAACACCGACAGCATATCCTGCAAAACTGCGCCGTCCCGCGCTGTAATCAGGCAGATTTTATCCGGATAAGCGGGGAGCTGCCTGTTATTTGAGAAAACGCCGTCTTTTTCGAGAGTTTCTTTAAGCTTCAAAAACTTCTCGTAAATGCTCTCTTCTTTCTTGTCTTCTTCGTCTTCGCTTCTGAAAACTTCAAGCGTAACCGCATATAACTGATACGAGCCGTCCCGCTCATAAAGCCCGATTCTGCCGCCCGCGATTACAGTCTGCCCGTTTTCGGGCGCGAAAGTCAGTTTCTCCGCTTCAAGGCTGAACATCACGCACTTAAGCGCGCTTTCGCTGTCTTTCAGCGTAAAGTAAATATGCCCGGATTTATAATGATGGACGAAGTTCGAGATTTCGCCCTTAACGTTAATATCGGCAAGCGCGGCATCATTCTTTAGCGTTAGTGCAACGCGGCGGTTCACCTGCGAAACAGTGACCGTAAATTTAGTTTTACTCATCTTCGCCGTCCTGCGGAACGCCGGATTCCCCGCGGCAGGGATTAGTGCCGTTCTTTGTTTTATATTTATCTTTGTAACGTGAACCGAGAAGCCCGCTAATCAGCTTGCTGTCGGGCGGATAGGCGTAGTCTTTTGAAAGCTCAATCGCCTCGTTCATCGCAACTTTATCCGGGATTTCCGGCATAAAATCCATTTCGTACAAGCCCATTCTCATTATTGTAAGATTAATTTTCGGGATTCGCTCAACCTTACGTACAGAGCTGTACCTGCCGATAATCTCGTCCAGCACGGCTTTATTGTCAAGTACGCCCTCGGCAAGGCGCACTGAAGCCGAGTTCAGAACAAGCCCGAACGTTTCAACGCAGTCGAGCGTGATTGTTCCTAAATCTGCTTTGCTGCCGCCATTCAGTTCTACTTGATAAAGCAGCAGAAACGCAGCTTCCCGCATTTCGCGGCGAGTGAGTTTTTCTTTTTTATCAGACATTTTCCGCTAACCTGATTCCCGCAATTTTTACATTTATTTTAGAAACGGCGATTCCTGTCATGTTTTGCACGGCGGTTTTGATTGCCTGCTGTACGCTAACGCCGACGGCCGCCGCTTTGTATCCGGCGCGAACAATCACAGAAATATCAATCTCTGCCGTCTCCCGTGAAAGTTTTGCTTTGACGGGAACAGGACGCAGAACCTTACCGGCGGGGCTGCGCGTTTCCGCCCGCAAAAGCCGCTTCCCGTTCGCTTCGAGGGCAACACCCTCAACCTCGCTCGCAGCGAGGAACGCTATTTTTGCCACGACTTCCTCAGAAACTTTGAGGTTTCCGGATTGGTTTGTTTGTTTTTTTTCCATGAGAGGTTCCTCCGCATTTTTCATACACATAGATTATTATAACACAAAATCATTGACGAGTCAACGAAATTCTGTTATACTAAGTTTATATAGCTGATTAAATTGAAAACACGAAAGTGTTTTCTCGGCAAGCGGCGCTTGCCGCCGTGCCATCAGCACGGACAATCAGCTATGCAGTCAAGTCAAGCCGCCTTTGGCGGTTCGCGGCGTATACGCCGCGGGTTAAAAACGC
>JAITFV010000035.1 GCA_031281115.1 Oscillospiraceae bacterium
CATGGAAAAGCACAGCGTTTCGCGCATGATTGGCTCGCCTCCGGGGTACATCGGTTATGATGAGGCGGGGCAATTAACAGAAAAAGTTCGCAGAAAACCTTATTCGGTTATTCTGTTCGACGAAATCGAAAAAGCGCACCCGGATGTCATGAATATTCTCTTGCAAATTCTCGATGAGGGCAAAGTCAACGATGCGCACGGGCGCTCGGTAAACTTCGAGAATACTGTGATTTGCATGACCTCAAACGCAGGCTCAACCGACAAATCCACAGGTGTCGGCTTTGCGAAGACGAGCGGCGATATCTCCATGGAAAAAGCCATGAAAGCGCTGAAAGACTTTCTGCGTCCCGAGTTTTTGAGCCGCGTGGATGAAGTTGTCGTATTTAAGCCGCTTGACGAAGACAGCTACAGGAAAATCGCCAAGTTAATGCTTGAAGAAATGCGCGAGCCGCTCCGCGAAAAAAACATTGAACTGAATATCGACAGCTCAACATATGATTTTATCGCTAAGAAAGCCTACGGCGGCAAGTATGGTGGGCGCGATATCCGTCGCGTAATCCGCAAAGAACTTGAAGACAAAATCGCAATGCTGATTATCGAAAGCGGCGAAAAAGGACCCGGCGGCATTAATATTTCCTCCGATGGCGAGCGATTTTACGTTGTTTCGCAGGTGCAGGTTGTAATTCCGGCGCAAACTCCTGCAAAAACCGTATGAGAGCCTTAATTACAGGCGGTTCCGGCGCAATCGGGAAAGCATTAGTGCGGGAATTCAGTTCGGACTACGAAGTAATATTTACGTATTTAAACAATATTGAAGCGGGCGGCATAAGGTGCGACATCACTGACCGCGCAGCTGTTTTTAAACTTATAAATGAATACCCGCATTTTGATTTGTTAATCAATAACGCGGGTATTTCCGATATAAAATTATTCACAGATATAACTATTGACGAGTGGAACCGAATGCTTGCCGTGAACTTAACAGGCGCATTTAACGTTACACAGGCTGTTCTGCCTGCAATGATTCGCCGCAAGAGCGGTGTTATTGTCAATGTTTCGTCAATTTGGGGCGAAATCGGCGCGTCCTGCGAAGTGCATTACAGCGCAGCGAAAGCGGGGCTCATCGGTTTTTCAAAAGCGCTCGCAAAAGAAGTTGAGCCGTCGGGGGTCCGTGTGTGTTACATTGCGCCCGGCGCGGTTGAAAGCCCGATGAACAACGGATTCACAAAAAAAGAACTGCTTGCCGCCTGCCCGGACGGCAAGGTTCTCATGCCCGAAGAAGTCGCAAAAGAAGTGCGGCAAATAATTACTTGTCAAAGGAGTTCGAGAATATGAACAAAACATTAGCTATTGTTGGTGCGATTGTCGCAGTTCTCGTGTTGGGAACAATAATCATCATCGTTGCAAGAAGCGGCGGAGAAGAAGACACGCTCCCGACAAACGCAGCCATACCGATAACAACTACTACAACTGCTACAACTACTACATCTGCAACAACCACACCGCCGATTACAACAACGACTGCCGAAACAACAACTACACCCGAAATCACAACTACGCCACCCGAAGTCACCACTACGCCGCCCGAAGTTACGACAGTACCGCCTGTAGTCACGACAGTACCGCCTGCAGCTACGACAACTACAGCCGCGCCGTCGCCCTCTACTCCCGCTACGACACAGCAAGTCCCGGCAGGGAATAGACCGGCTGATGCGCAAGGGTTTGATGAAAGCATAGGTGGGTGGTATAAGATAGAGAATGGTAATAAATTTGTATGGATTGATAATATTGGTTGGATACAAGATGTGGGGGGCGGCGTAACCACTTACGCTCCTGTTGAAGTTGACCCAAGCAAAACTCTACAAGGTGGATAAAAAACGGAAAATTGGAACAAGAGCGTGACGCTCCCGACACATCGCAATCAGATTAATTTGCTGTTTTTTTTGTATTGGTTTTTTCGGATTTTCCGGCTTTTTCATGTTTTTCATCCTGCCGTATTGCCTTGACCCGCGTGATGAAATTATCCTCCGCTTCGGTGACAACAAAAAGTATGTCCTCGTAACTCGTGTTAATCGGCAAATCCGCTTCTTCGGGAATATAGCCGAGCAAATCCGCAACGAACCCCGCAATCGTGTCGTACTCATGGTCTTCGGGAAGCTCATACCCGAAAAGCTCTAATACGTCCTCGGGGTCGGCTTCGCCGTCTATTTCATATTTTTCTTTGCCGATTTCGGTGATTTCTGCATCTTCCTCGTCATATTCGTCCTGAATGTTACCCATGACGGCTTCGATTAAATCCTCAAGCGTCAGGATTCCCGCTGTTCCGCCATACTCGTCGATTACCACCGCCATGCCTGTTTTCTTGGAAGTGAGCATATTAAAAGCGTCGCGGCAGGGGCAGGATTCGGGGATGAAAATAACCTCGCGCAGAAAATCTTTCAAAGCAAACTCAAGGTGTTTGTCGCCGCCGACAAGGCAGAGCAAATCCTTAACGATAATTATACCGATGATTTTATCAATACTGCCCTTGTAAACGGGAATCCGCGAGAAACCCTCGTCAAGCGCGATATAAATAATATCATCAAGCTTTGTTCCCGCCTCAACACCGACAATGTTGACGCGGTGGGTCATAACGTCACTCACGTTCATTTCATCGAACTCGAAGACGTTTGAAATCATTTCCGCGCTTTCTTCTTCAATCGCGCCGCTTTCCTCCCCTGCGTCCACCATGGAGAGAATGTCATCCTCGGTAACGTCGCCGTCGTAATTCTCACCGAGCGTTTTTTTAAGAAGCGCGGTAAGCAGCCAATTAAGTCCGATTAACGGCGCAAGCAGAATTCTCGCAATTTTTTTAGGTTTTCGGTGGTCGGAGTCCATGATTGTGTCCTTTCGTTTAATTTATCTCAAAAAATCTTGCCGCATTATTATTGCACATTTCTACGGTTTCATCGATGGTTTTATTTTTAATCTGTGCGATTTTCTGCGCTGTATACCACGCCATGCCGCTATCGCAGCGTTTGCCGCGGAACGGCGGCGGCGCAAGATACGGGCAGTCGGTTTCAAGCAGCAGCAGTTCATCGGGTACGTTTTTGCAGGCATCAATTGCACGTTCCGTCTTTTTCTCAAACGCAATCGCCCCTGTAAAGCTGATATAAACTCCCAAATCTGCGAGCTTCTTCGCCGCTTCTCCATCCTCCGAAAAACAATGACAAACGAACCTCATGCCTTTTTTAGTATACTCGCGAAGAATTTCAAAAGTATCGGGAAAAGCCTCGCGGCTGTGAATAATTACAGGCAGATTCAAGCTCTGCGCGAGTTCAAGCTGCTCAAGGAAGATTTTATTCTGCTGTTTTTTATCATATGTACGGAAATATTCCAAGCCGATTTCCCCCAAAGCCTTGACTTTAGCGGATTCGGTTAATTTTTCGAGCGTTTTCAGATAATCTGGCGGCAGATTATTTACGTCCTGCGGGTGGATTCCGACAGCTGCGTAAACATTTTCGTACTTTTTCGCGAGAGCAACGGCTTTCCTGCTTCTTTCGAGTGTACAGCCCACAGCGATAAAGCCCGCGACGTTTTCCGAAAGCAGGCGTGAAATCAACTCATCACGGTCATTGTTGTAAGCGCGGTCGTCGTAATGCGTGTGTGTGTCAAATAATTTAATCATTTTTAAATTATAACATGGATTTGTTGCTTAGTCAACTTGACTTTATAACTTTAGTGTGTTAATATAAACAAAGAAAGTGTATATAGCGGAAGTTCAAAAGGTGAAACAAAATACAACCGAAGCAGGGAAAACGTTGTTTTGCTTCATTTTTAAACGGAGCTGCTCTCTGTTGGTGAAGAAAGGACTTAATGAAAATATGAACAAAAAATTACAGGACGAGAATATAGATTTTTTATTCAAAGCGGTATTAAAACTCGAAAATGTTGAAGAGTGCTATAACTTTTTCGAGGATATTTGCACGGTTCAGGAGCTTAAATCCATCGCGCAGAGGCTTACGGTCGCAAAGCTGCTGACCGAGAAGCACGTCTACAACCATATCGTGAAGGAAACCGGCGCGAGCACGGCAACCATCAGCCGCGTCAATCGTACACTCGGCTACGGCAACGACGGTTACAATCTTATTCTTGAGCGGCTTTCCGGGGAATCATGAATTACAATAATTTCGCGGCATTCTATGATAGGCTGCAAGAAGCTGATTATGACGAAATCGGCAGATACTACTGCTCGCGCTTGCGCGCTAATAATATAAACGGCGGAATCCTGCTTGATTTAGCATGCGGAACAGGTACGCTTTCGCGGTACTTCGCAGATTTAGACTACGATGTTATCGGCGCGGATATATCCTCCGAGATGCTGTCGATTGCGGCAAAAAAGCCTCATGAACGGATTCAATACTTGTGCCAGGACATGACCGAGCTTGACCTCTACGGGACTGTTGACTGCTGTATCTGCGTTTTAGACGGGCTTAATCACCTGCCGGACCTTATAACTTTGCGGCAGGTTTTTTCCCGCGTTTCGCTATTCATGAACAGCGGCGGCGTGTTCGCTTTCGACATGAACACTCTTTACAAGCACGAAAAGTTGCTCGCCGGGAATACTTTTGTTTATGACCTTGAGGACCTGTACTGCGTGTGGCGGAACTCGGACTGCGAGGGCGGCAGAGTTGAAATGACGCTTGATGTTTTCTCAAAACATCATGACGTATGGCAGCGTTCTGTCAAAACGCTTTCGGAAACAGCATACCCGCTTGAAGAAATAACAAAAATACTTGAGGAAACAGGCTTCGGGAACATTAAAGTTTTCGACTGGCTTTCGGAAGAATCCGCAAATGAGCTTAGTGAAAAAGCGGTATTTACTGCGGTTAAAGATAAAATTATAATCAATTAAAAGCTTCAATCACGAGCATTATGCTCGCGCAGAAACCCTTTTTGAAACTCTCACATGATGAATATTCCTCCTTTTCTTCGCATACGTTAATAAACTTATTAAACAGCACGTTTTGTTCATTGTTGAGTTTTTTAAGCAATTTTGCCTGCAGGTCGTCTTTAATCTCTGTAAGTTCTTCGCTTTCTTTAATGCCATCGCGATAGACATTGTAAATTTCGTTAAGTACGTGTTTTTCCATAGTGATTGTTCCTTTCAAATTTCAAGACTTTAAATGTCTGTTTTTATTATACAAGACCTTTAAGGTCTTGTCAAGGGGTTTTTATGAAAAATTTTCAAGAAAGATTGAAAATATTAAGAAAAGAAAAAAAACAATATCAAAAAGATATTGCAGAAATTTTGAATATTACCGAAAGGCAATATAATCGTTATGAAACAGGCAGAACAGATTTGCCAATGTCTAAGTTGATTTTTCTTGCCGATTTTTTCGATGTATCGCTTGATTATCTTGTCGGCAGGTGCGATAATCCCAACTCGCATAAATATAGCAATTCCATATGAAATGTGGAATCGCTGTCTGCCGCTATTGGGGCGAGCGTTGACGTTTGATTCATTCAAATATCAACGAGATTTGCTGTAAAGAGGAAAAATAAATGTCAAAAATAGTTCGCGCCTTATCCGCTGACGGCAGTGTTTTATGCGCTGCCGTTGACAGCACGGATATTGTAAATGAAATTCACAGAATCCATAAGACTTCGCCTGTAGCAAGCGCTGCGCTCGGACGGCTTGCTACAGCCGGCGTGATTATGGGTTCGCTCATGAAAAACGAACGCGACCTGCTCACCCTGCGCGTTAGCGGCGGGGGACCGGCGGGCGTGTTGACCGTAACAGCGGATTATAAAGGAAATGTGCGCTGCTGTGCAGGGAAATATAACGTCGATTTGCCGCCGAATGCAGCAGGTAAACTTGATGTTGCAGGTTATGTCGGCAAAGAGGGCTTGCTCGGTGTAATCCGCGATACAGGGCTGAAAGAGCCTTATTCGGCGCAGATTCCGCTTATTTCGGGCGAAATCGCCGAAGATATAACAAGCTACTACGCAACAAGCGAGCAGATTCCGACCGTGTGTGCGCTCGGCGTTTTGGTTGAGCGCGATTGGAGCATCAAGGCGGCGGGCGGGTATTTATTGCAGCTTTTGCCGCCTGTTGAAGAAGAGAAAATCGAATTCATTGAGAACAACATCAAGAAGATGCAAAGCGTAACAGAAATGCTTGAAAACGGCATGACTGCCAAGGAAATCGCGCTTGCCGGACTTGAAGGGCTGGCTGGAAATATTTTAGACGAGTGGGAAGTTTTTTATAAATGCGATTGCTCGCGTGAGCGCACTTCGGAATTGCTTTCAAGCCTCGGGAAAGACGAGTTGCGGAGCCTTTCGGAAAGCGGCGAAAACATCGAGGTCTGCTGTCACTTCTGCGATAAAAAGTATCACTTTGAGCCAAACGAAATAAAATATAAATAAATGCAGGGGCGCACTGCGCGCACAAAGAGGGAAAAAATAAGTTTGACACAAAATACAACCGAAACGGGGAAAATGTCGTTTTTGTTCCTCGGCGGTGAAGAAAGGACTTAATGAACATAAGTTTGACGCAAAATACAACCGAAACGGGGAAAATGTCGTTTTTATTCCTCGGCGGTGAAGAAAGGACTTAATGAAAAAATGGACAACAGATGTTGTGTAATTTTAGCCGCCGGCGACGGTAAACGCATGAACTCCGCGAACCCGAAAGTTTTGATGCCTGTGCTGTTTGAGCCGATGTTAGGCTGGGTTTTGGATTCGATTAGAGAAGCGGGAATCGAAGATAAAAACGTTGGCGTTATAACAGGCAGCAGCGCAGACAAAGTCGCGGAATATCTCGCTGTAAAAGGACAATACCGCACGTTTTTGCAGTCTGAGCGAAAAGGCACCGGTCACGCTGTAATGCAGGCTGAAGCCCTGCTCGGTGAGCTTGGCGGAGATGTGCTTGTGCTGTGCGGTGATGCGCCTTTCATGGATTCGGGGACAATTAACGCCGCTTATAAACTGCATAAAGCACAAAACAGCGACGTCACCGTAATCACTGCAAACGTAAACCCGGCGGGCAATTACGGGCGTATTAAACGCGATAAAAATACAAATTTGCTCTCGTCTATAGTCGAAATGAAAGACTGCACACCCGACGAACTCGCGATAACGG
>JAITFV010000050.1 GCA_031281115.1 Oscillospiraceae bacterium
CGCACACCCGCTTCAAGCAGCGGTAAATAATTCGACTTTGTAATTGCGCTTACAACAAACTTATCGGGAATGAACGGCAGCATGACGCGCACGTCCGTGCCTGCTCTTGCCGCCGCGCAAAGTGCGGTTATAAGTTCCTCCGACGGCGATAAATACGGCGTGATTATATAAACGTAATCATCAGCGCGGTTGATGAAGTGGAGCAGAATCCGCTCAGAAACGCGCTCGTTATCAAGCGGCTCATCATGCCACACCGATGCAGTATCCCGACCGTCTGCTAAATCAGGCATGAATTGCGCACGGTTTTCCCGCCTCTGCGTTAAAAGTTCCCACATCGTAAGGAATGACAGCGTAAATCTCCATGCCGCGCAACCTTTAACCATAACTGCGCTGTCTTTCCAATGCCCTGCTTTGGTCCTTCTTGCATTAATATAATTATCAGCTAAATTCAGTCCCCCGCAAAATGCCGTATGTCCGTCAATAATCGCGGTTTTTCTGTGATTACGGGTGTTAAACCTGAACGACATCAGACTCCTGAGCGGATTAAAAACTATGCATTCAATTCCCATTTTCCGCATATTTTTGCAGTATCCGCGCGGCAGCGTATACAGTGAACCGAAACCGTCGAAAACCAGCCTCACCAGCACGCTTTCATTGCGTTTTTTTACAAGTACAGAAAGTATTTCGTCCCACATTTTGCCCTGCTCAATTATGAAAAACTCAATGAAGATGTATTTCTCTGCCTTTGAAAGTTCTTCTAAAAACCGCTTGAAAAAATCTTCACCCTGCGGAAAATATACTGCGTCCGAATAAGAAGCCGGCGGCATTCCTGCCGTGTTTTCAATATAACGCGCTATATAATCAGGCGCGCTGCTTTTTACTTTCCGCGTATTTGTTTCCGCTTTTTGAGGTGCTGATTTGCTCTTATAAGACAAGTACACGACACCCATTACAGCAGGGAAAAATAAAATCGGCACTGCCCATGAAAGCCGGTAAATCGCCGCTTCACGCCCGCTTATAATAAAAAATACGCAGAAAATCCCAAGCGCGGTCATCACAAAATGAATTAATGGCGAGAGGTTCGAGAGTGTGTATAAAAGTGCAAAAAAATAAAGCACTTGCAAAACCACCGCCGGAATAATAAAATTAACTGCCTTAAAAATATACTTCATAACTTAAATAATTCGCTTTTTTCGGGTAATTATACTATCATGAAGTACTTGAAAAATATTCTTATTTTAGCGGGCGTTCTCTCCGTTTTCGCGACACTGCGAGGGCGCAGGCTCGCTGTTTCGCGCTATAAAGTCCACAGCAGTAAAATCAGAGGCAGGCTCAGAATCGCGCTGCTCTCCGACCTGCACAGCTTTAATCACGGCAGTCTCCACGACCCGCAATCGAAGCTCGTCAAAGCCATCGACGATAATAACCCCGACTTAGTTGTTATGACGGGCGACATCGCCGACCATATTATCCCGCATTTCAACACCAAAGTTTTGCTCCGCAAACTCGGCAAATACCCGGTTTTCTACGCTACCGGCAATCATGAGTATAAAAGCGGCGAAATCCGCGAAATCAAGCGGTTTTTCCGCGACCTCGGCGCAAATGTCTTGGAAGGTGTAAACAGAAAAATACAAATCCGCGGCAATAAAATTAACATATGTGGTATTGATGATGCCATTATCGGCGCAGAAAGATTTAAAGCGCAGCTTTTAAACTGCGCCGGGCAAGCCGATATGAAAAATTTCACAATCCTGCTGACTCACAGACCTGAAAAAGTTAAATTATACCGACAGCTTAAATTCGACCTTATTCTCACCGGACACACTCATGGGGGGACTGTAATTATCCCGCGCTTCTTCAACGGAATTTACGCTGTTAATCAAGGTTTTCTGCCAAAGTATGCAGGCGGGCTTTACGACGTGGGGCGCGGGAATATGGTGGTGAGCCGCGGGCTTTCCAAGAGTTCACGCGGGTTGCCGAGGGTGTTTAACCGCCCGGAACTGGTGATTGTTGATGTTTGCGAGGAGTAATCAGATTATATAGTCCTTTAACTTAAAAAGCGTTTCGCTTTTTAAGTTAAAGGGGTTTGCGCTGTTGCGACAGCGCCCGCTGCGCTCACGCAGCGGAAATCCGCTTAAGAAATGGATAACAGGGTTTCACCTTTTTTTCAGAACGCCGAGGGTGTCGTTCCCTACACTTTGTCTGCGCTAAATAAAAAAGAACCGAGCCGTAACGGCTCGGTTCTTTTTTTATCTAAACGTTTTTAGATTAGAGTTTGTCGATGATACCTGCAATGAATCTTAGGATATTCAATGCATCTGTTGTGTCGCTTTCGCCGATTTGACCGTTTGCTGCGAACAACTCAACCGCGTTGAGCGGGGCAATTCCTGCGATGTGTCTGAGCAGTGCAAGAGCATCTGTTGTTTCAACTTTGCCGGTACCGGTGATGTCGCCTGTTTTACGGGCGAATACTAAGTAGTCACCTGCTCCGGGTGCATTTACTACTGCCTGACCGTTCGCGCCTATTGTTGCAGCGGATACAACTTCAAGTTCGCCCGTTTCGGGATTGATTCTCACGAGAATCGCGTTCTGACCTGCCTCCACTGTGCTAAAGCTGACTGTTTGGTTTCCTGCTGCTGTTACACGGAGAGGTGCAACCGGTAGATTTTCAGTTCCTCTTAAAGCTTCAACTGCAGAACTTGAGATTGCAAAGTTTGCAGGGAGTGTTACAGGTGCGCCGGGTAGTGCTGCGGTTACAGGAGGAGGTGTGACGGGTCCCGTCGATGGTACAGATGGTCCTCCTGTAGGTCCTCCGCCGCCGCCGGATGCGCGGTTGACAGTAATTCTGTAGAATACTTCTGTGCCGTCTTCGGCAGTAACGGTAATATTGACAATATTGTTAGAACCTACTGTAAAGTTTGTTCCGCCCGAGGTAATTTCCGCCGATGCTCCTTCAGATAATGTAATTTGGTTAGTCGTAATGGAAGTTACGCTGTTTGCTACGTTTATAGTGACTGTTTTAGGTGTTGCAGCAGTTGCGCCGTCGCCACCCGCCCACGTAACTGCGTTGCCGCGGATGTGGGTGATGAGTGCCGCGTTGCTGAGCTGCCCGCCGGTTTCAGTCCATTGCGCAAAGACGGTTGTATTCGCCGCTGTGAATGAATGTGTCGCAAGGGTGAGGAGTGTGCCGCCTTCTGCCGCTGTGAACCAACCGTTAAAGGTATAACCTTCTCTTTCGGGATTAACGGGAATTTCAGTTATTGCGAGTATGCCGTTCGAAGCAGTAACCCTTGTGAAGTTTGCAGGTGCACCGGTATAGTTAAGGTTAAATGTTACTGTGGGGAGCGTGACCCATCTCGCAAAGAGGGTGACACGTCCGGTGAACTCGCTGAAGTCGGTGATTTGTTCGCCGCCTTCTGCCGGTGTCGTCCACCAGCCGTTAAATGCAAAGTTATCTCTTGTGGGGTTTAAGGGAAGATTTTCATCTTCTATTTCACCGCCGGTTGTTGTTCTGGTTTGGTTAGCAACGCTGCCGCCCCAGTTACCTTGGTTAGGATTGAAAGTGATTACGAAGATTCCTTGGCAATCGTTACAAGCGCCGCAGCCGTAATCATCGCAGACTACGAAACCGAATTCCAAATCGAAGTATGAAATAGTTCCGGTTCCCTGTCCCCTGGACTGAATTATAGTTACAACATTTGTACCCGGTTGCAACGCATCTGTTAGTGCTTCTTGGCTCCAAACAGCCGCACTTTGGAAAGTAATGCGGTCAGGGGTGGGAACAGTGAGTCTTTCGCCTCTTATCGTAAACGCCCTGTTCGCGGCTGCGGTATCAGAGTTGTCAGCAGCTCTTGTTGCGTTGAAGTTTACGTTTGCGCCAAGGGTTACCGATGTATTGCCTGTGGTAGACGGACCTACGCTGTAGCGATAAACCTCAACTCCGTTGACAAGCATAATAAACCCGCTACTTGCGCGATGGATTCCGCCGAATACCATATCGCTTGTTATTTCAAAATCATCCGGCAAATCAAACGTTGTTTTGTACGCATATGCAGACCAACGTCTGCTATCACCGTGCAAGATATTCTGACCTGTGAAACTGCTTTCGTTAGGTATTAATGTGCCGTCTGCAAATGCAGGCAAACTTGCGGGAACATTACCGAAGCCGATTGGCGCAGTGGCATCTTTAGCCCAGCCATCTCCGGTTTCTGCGCTCGTGAGAGCAGAGGGCATATTATCTAAAACGAGTGGCGCCGTAAGGAAAGGATGTTCCGCTGTGAGCGGGCTTCTGTCCCAACCCACTGCTATATAATCCCAAGCTTCGCCGAATTCAACGATAGGTATAAGTTTGGTGGGTATCGGTTTTTCCGTAACTTTTACTGTAACGGATACATCAAGCGATATATCTTCGGGATTTATAACCCAGCGAGGTAATTTAAGTGTGCCTGTTACTTCAAAGATTTGCTCATCAATGCTTGCGGGGTTGTAATCAAGATTACTTAAATCCCATACGATTGTCGCGTTGCGTGAACCTGCAAAGTCTAATGAAGTGCCTGAAGCTACAATCGGTTTGCCGATTGCTTCAGCAACGCCGCCTTCAACTTTTATAATTGTTCCTGCGGGCAGTCTGAGTCCGTGCTCGGTTGCTGCTGCGCCGGAAGCTACTGTGATTTCAGCGATGTCTGTGTTTACGCTTACGAGTTCAAACGGTGCGGGTTCGTCTTCCTCTAAGTAAAGACCGAACGGTTGAACATGAATTACACCGACGTCTGTTATTACGAGAGCTCTTACATAGTTAAATATGCTGAGCTGATGTTCAACTAAGTCAATCGTTTTGCCTGTGTGAATTCTTACACCGTCAGCGTACCAGTGGATTTGGCTTCCGCCTGTAAATACTTCTCTGCCGCCTATAATGGTAAACGCTTGACCTGTGGGCTGGTCAATTTCAGCTACAACAACAGTTCCGTTTTGTTCTATTATTGATGCATTTACGGTAATAGTTTGACCGCCTGTTTCGTTTTCGCCGATTACGATGCTGTTTACGTGAGGTTTACGCATATCGAGTACCGGCTGATGACGGCAGTCTACGCATCCGGTGCAACCTACGCCATCGCAGATGTCGGGACCGTCGTTGCTTCCGCCTTGCCAGTCATATGTGCGGATTTCACCTGCATAAACGCCGTATTGTTTATCTGTGCGGGCGAATGCGAAGAACGAACCTGTTTCCATAGAATATCTGAGTTCTGCGAAAGACAGCTCAGGCAGCATATGGATATTATAGGAGAATCCGACCGCAGCAATGGCGTGGGCGTCATCGTTAGAGAACGACCAAACCGGTCTGCCGAGCGGCATAAGATTTGAAAGTATACCGTCCCAAAGGATTCTGTCTGCGTGGGTTTCCACGTCAAACTTATTTACGGTTTCGAGTCCGATAAGTGTGGGGGTTCTCAGATATTGCTGAGCGTGATTATTAATGTGATAGCCGCTGCTGTTAATCGCTACAGCTGTCTCCCAGTTTGCAACTTGGTCGTGTCTTGCGAGGGTGTAACGACCTGCATGGTTAAGGTGCGCGATTACGCCGCCTCTGCCGAAGTCAGCAGTCTGATTCGGGTTGAGAGCTGCGCTCAAGGTTGCGTCCAATGTCGCGCCGCTCGAGGG
>JAITFV010000061.1 GCA_031281115.1 Oscillospiraceae bacterium
AAGAATAAGCAAGAAGCATTGAGGCTCCGTCAATTTCTTTCAGAATCCTTTCTATGGCTTCTTCTGTCGTGAGAATTATATCATCCTTGTCCGTTACCGCCATATATAAAGTGCTTCCCTCCGGCATTGCACCGGCGCAGATTGCGTATTTCTCGGGAGTAAGCATAACGAAAATTTTTGAAACTTTCGGCGTACCGTCATTATAATCAAGCAGAAAGGGAAGGGAAGACATTGCGTATTGTGATGTGCTTGCTTCAACCAACCCCATATCTTCCAAATAATTAATGACAGGGCGCTCGTTTACTTCCATAAGGACATGTCCTGCGCTTTTTGTTACATCGGCACTTTTTTCAAGCAACCTGCTTTCGGATATATTTGCGATAAAAAACTTCGGCTTTATATCGCCGTATATAAGAATCAAAGCCATTCTGTCGCTGTAATGTTCGCCGTTCTCAAGCATGAAGCAGTTTTCAAACTCTAAGGTATCATCTACCGAAAGCGTTCCGAAACACGGAACACCCCCCGATACCTCTGTGATGACGTTTATATACTCATCACCGCAATTTTGAAGTATAAATGGTGCAAACGGAAGAATTAACGCCGGTTTTTCTGCCCTGCAAGCGGATTTATAACTTTCTGCAATTATCTTTCCCGGCTCATTTAATAACGATGGTGTTATAATTTTGTCAAACTCAACATCATCGCTGGTCATAACCATCAAAACCAAGAGGAAAGAACCGCTTTCATTCGGAGCAGACTGCGCCGATGAAATAGTCCCGACCACATCGAACGGGAGCGCGTTGCATACAGCCTTATAGACCCCCGAGTGTATGAACTCATAATGACAGGTAACGATGCCTATTGTGTTTTTCATAAGTTTCCCGTCAAGGTTTAACCGGGAGTTCAATTGTTCGCATGCTAACTTTTCGTCATCAAGCTCGGTTATATGCGCCACCATAGTTTTAATCATTTTCTTTCCTCCTTGTATAAAGTTTTAATAAAGTTTTAGCCGATTTTAAATTCAAAGAACTACATGAATGCATTGCTGTCTTTTAGTTTAAACTGTGCAATCAGCTTCTCGACTATTTCAGCTTGATTGTTCATTTCCATGCTTGCTACCGCGCTTTCCGCAGCAGCTTCGCTGTTTTGCTGAATTATATCTGACACCTGATTGATACTTTTGTTTAATTCACCGATAACACTCGCTTGTTTATTTGAAGAATCCGCAATAAGTTTAACAATTTCGGAACATTTATTAATACCGTCAACAATTTCATTTAAAGAATTAGCTGTTTCAGAAGCAATATTTAAACCAAGATGCGCTTTTTCAACAGTATTTGAAATAAGTGCAGTTGAATTTTTAGCCGCTTCGGCGCTTTTGGAAGCAAGATTACGGACTTCATCCGCGACAACCGCAAAACCTTTGCCTGCATCTCCCGCCCGTGCCGCTTCCACAGCTGCGTTAAGAGCGAGTATATTCGTTTGAAACGCTATATCTTCTATAACCTTGATTACTTTTTCAATTTGAATGCTCGCGGCGTCAATTTCCCTAACTGCATTCATCATATTATCCATCTGCTCGTTGCCTTTTTCAGCAATGTTTCTGATTGAGGACGATAACTCGGACGCCTCTCTCGCTACGTCGGCATCACGGCTTATCTGCTCCTTGATGTTGCTGATTGTTGCTGAAAGCTCCTCTATCGCGGCTGATTGTTCCTGCGCTCCTTGCGATAATGACTCGCTGTTGTCTGCGATATTTCTTGAACCTTTTGAAACTTCTTCCATACCCTCATGTATCTGTGCAAGTATAAGGTTTAAAGTTCTCAGCGTATTGTCTAATGCTATTCCGATAGAATCTCCTTCAAACTCAAGTTTTATATCGCAGGAAAGGTCCTTGTTCGCTATTACCTGCATTTCTCTCGTCAAGTTACCGAGCCTTATCCGAAGTTTCCTGACAGCTCTGGCAAGTATCCCGGTTTCATCAGGTAATTTCATAATAGGCTCAAGCGGAGAGGTATGAAATTCTCCCGCCGCCACGGAATCAATGACTTTAGTAATTATAATAAATGGTTTGCTTATAGATTTTCCGACAAAAAAGCAGAAAATCGAGATTATCAGGAAAACAAGCGGAAACAGTAAAGCAAATCTTAACAAACTTTCGCGAACAGCCGTAGAAAATTCTCTTTCCGGAACGAAAATATAAATACTGTAATCGTTTTCAAGGAAGTTTTGCGTTACTATGTAATCAGAGCCTCCGAGTTTGATTTTGAAAATATTCCCGTTACTTGACCAACCCGCTTCATTAAGCTCGTTTTTTTCATTATTGCTGAGTTGGTTAATAAAGTTTCCGGTTTCAAAAAAATCACCGTTTTTGTCTTTAATAAGTGCGAATCCTGTATTATAAATTTTATAATCAATAATCAAATCTACAATATTGTCAATTGATATATCAACGCCCACTACGCCGATTCTTTCATTGTTAATAATTACCGGTTCTACATAACTTACCACAACTGTTCCGTCTATCCATTCATAAATTCCGGTCCAATACGGCTGACCGGAATTATATGCCCCGTAAAACCACTCCATTTCTTCGCAATGGATATCCATGTAGTCCTCATAATCTTGCTGTTCCCCCTCGACAATACTACCATAGCCATCTCTTTCAAAGAAAATCTCGCTGACAAGAGGAAAGCCCGCTAAATTCGGCTGAACCGCGAAATAAACCCCGGTAACAAAATCAGACCTTGTTAAAATATTTCCGATGAAGCGGTCCATGAGCAGCCTTAAACTGTCACAGTAATCTTCTCCGTTTGC
>JAITFV010000107.1 GCA_031281115.1 Oscillospiraceae bacterium
GAGCAGCTCACCGAACTGCGGCGCGCTCGGGCGCGCAACACCGACCGCACGACGCTGACGCTCGGACACGTTCTCGGCACAGAGCCGTACACGGTCGATGACGCAATCGAGATTTTGCGGTTCTGCGTGGGTTTGCCGAGCGTTCTTGACAACTGCTCGGTCGCGATGATTGCCGCGCTTGTGGTTAGCGCGGAAGTCCCCGATGTTGAGGACGCAATCGCGATTTTGCGGGATTTGGTCGGGTTAGGGTAGCGAATCTCTACAAATAACGGCACAGCCACCTCGTTGAGGTGGCTGTGTTTTTCATGATTTGCGACGAAACAATCCGAAGAATCCGCTTTTTAGATTTTTATATTCAGGATTTTCTGTCAAAAAGTCAAGAATAACTTGTTGAAATTTAAGCAGAAGCGTAAGTTCATATGGAGTTTTGGACTTGCGGCTTATTTTTTTTATATAGTTCATGAAATTAAAAATTTCATCACCATAAACAGAATTGTCGTATAGTGATTGAGTTTCGTCGGTAGATTCGTTCGCCGTGACCGAACCGATGAGCTGCTGTTGCAACGTCCCAGCGTGGAGAGCTTGGGCGGTTGTCGCCGTTTGTTGGGCGGCAACCAAAGCAGAGGTAGTATCTTCTAAGCGCGCGTTGAGTTTGTCGATTTGTCTGTCTTTTCTGTCAAGTTGAATCTGCAACATTTCTATCAATTTTTTGTTGTCCCCACTTGAGGTGGGGTCGTCCCCGCCACTGTCCCCACTTAAAGCGGGGTCGTCCCCGTTCTCGCTCGGGGACAAAGTGGGGTTGTCCCCGCTTGTCACTGGGGACAAGACAGACGTGTCCCCGGTGACATTATAGGCGATTTTGATGATTTCACAGCCTTTTTCGGTTATATATTTAATGCCGTTTAGTGTTTCAACGTATGGCACAATGTCATTTTTTATTGGTTCGCGATTTAGCCGCTTTTTTAGCGAATCTTTAGTCACCCCGATTTCATCGGCGATTTGTTTGATTGTTTTCATACTTTTTACTTCTCCATGATTTGCATTTCAAATTCATCTAAGTCAAAAGACGGCTTGTTGTCAACGTCTTTTTGGCTGATTTCGCCCGATTCAACAAGGTCGCGGATGCTTTCATATCCTGCGGACTTCCAATTATTAACGATACCACGCGCGTATTGTTCGGGTGTTACCTTGATGTGGGTCGCTTTTTTAGCTTTTTCGTAGGCATAATACCAAAAAACGCTCTTTTTGGCTTCTTCAAGAGCTTTCCTCTTGTCCGTAGCCGACAATTTGGGTGGTGATGTTTTTTCAACTTGTTCACTTAACGACACACTTTCTACCACTTTGGTATCGCAAAAATCGTCAATATATTCATAAAGAGAGATTTGGTCAACATAGTCTGTGTTTTTTTCAATGGTGAATTTCAAGCCCGCCACTTTACCGCCGCGCCCCTTGCGAATCGGCTCATAGCTATATTTTATGTCGGTTTTTTCCGCAAGAGCAGTCCTACAACTTTCAAGGACGCGATGTCTGAATCTATCCCACAGTGGATACTCATCAAGCGCAATGTTCAACATACGGCGTAATTCTTCGAGCGATATAATTGCTTCGCCTTTGTATTCATGCTGTTTAAGGATTTCGTACATTCGCACTTGGTTAAAACTGCTTAGGCGCAATGCGTTCCATAGTTCATACGTGAAATAGTAGTCTTTGAACTCAAACATGAGCGGTAGAGCGTCATCATGTGCGTCGATTTCAAAGAACCATTCGCCATTCGGGTCTTGTTCTAACTTACATTTTTTGAAAAGTTGGAAACTTTCTATTCCACGCCCGCTCGAAAGCGGTCTGTCCACTATGAAGCTAAGTAAACGGTCTTTCGTCTTTTCGTAGTGAGTAAAATTAAAATTACCCGAAAAACCCATAATAGCCGAAAATTCTTTTATGGAAAAACGCACAAAGCGAGAATTCGGGTCACGAGCGTTGATTTTACTCAAATAAACAGTAAAAAAACGCTGTCCCTGCAATGTCATATTGTTAGACCTCATTTCATTGAGGACATTTCTTTTTTCAATCAAATATTCCTTTTTGATTAGTGTTAAACTCATGATTTTTTACCTCCACCACCATATTATAGCATAATCGCCAACATATGTCAAGTGTGTTGGCAGTATTTCTAATCTTTGTTGGCAGTATTTCTAATCTTTGTTGGTAGTTGATTCAGCAAACCCGCATGAAAAGCCACCGTTTTTGCCCCTAAACAAGAACAAACAAGAAAAACAAGGTTTTTCTAAACAAACAAACAAACACAAAACGGTTCGTTTGTTTGTCAAAAAGCAGAATCATTCATTGAGGAAAGTTGTAGTGTTTATTGTGATTCATACCCACCGATGAACAGCGCAAACCACAAAAATAGACACCCATTACAGGTGTCTATTACGCTATTTGTCATCATAATGCCCCTTGCAGGACGTAATAACCAAGTTCCTGTCCTTATCACCTGCATACACAAGGCGATTCGCGTCATCAATTTTGCGGCTGTATTCTTTGGAATGGCTCAATACTTTCGGCTTACCTATGCCGTTCATGAATCCGTCACGCTGAATACTTTTGACAAGCTCGTTGATTTTTACAAGCGTTTTCTTATCCTCTGCTTGCCATTCTTGATACTCTTCCCATGCCTTTTCACTGAAAATCACTTTCATTTTGCCATTTCCTCGAGTTCCTCAATAGTCTTGACTATGACTTTGCCATCTGCGACTTGCTGTCTTGATTCGCTCAATTTAGTTAAATACTCTGCATTTCGTTTAGCTTTTTCAAGTTCGTTGTAATCTTTTTCGCTCAAAACAACTAAATTTTGGTTCTTAGGTCGAGCTATGAGAACCTTTTCACCGGAATAAACTATCTCGCTTACTCGTTTGAAATCGTTGCGAAAATCTACGGTTCTTAGTGCTACCATGACAAACACCTACTTTCTGTACTTAATTATGTACTTATTATAGTACATAATTAAGACTTTGTCAAGTGATTTTGAAATATTTCATGAATTTCATTATCAACAACTTTCCCCCTCTGCCGAAACTCTCCGTGTGACTGCGTGTTTGTCTGTGGTTAAAACATCATCAGAATAAACGCTCTATTGTGTTCTTTTGATTCGGCAGGGTAGTTTGACCTGTTTTCAATTACAAGCCCTTAAAACACGCTCTGTTTGCGTTTTAGAGCTATTGTATTAAATATTGCCCGATGTGTTTTGTTATCGAATCGTTTTCCGTCTTTATCATATATTATTAAAATGTTTACTATGTTTTACAAAAATTTTCTTGTCGAGCATTGTCAAAGCCGTTCTCAAATTTTTGTGTTCATGAAAATAAATTTGACAGAATCTCGGCAAAAAGGTGCAAGCCATTTTGTCAACTAATCTGAAAAAAGAAAATCAAAAATCACAAAAACGGGTTTAAGGGTTTGACCTTTGTGCGGAGCAACCTCTATCGCTTTTTTGATAAAACGCGATTTTGAATTTGCTCAATTGTGCGGCAAATCGAAACGTCTGTTTTGCCATACCGTTTTAGGTATGACAAAACAGATATTGGGTAATCCCCCTCTATTTTGTACGAAAAGGACAAAATTCACGTTTTGCGGAATAGCAAGCAACGACCCGTGTGTACACAAACTGAAAAAATCGCGGCTTTTTTCTATTTGCACAACGGGTCAAACTTGTTAGGGTAAACCCCTAAGACCCAGTTGATTTGCTCTGCAAAAATTTTCATTGAAACGATAATTTTCTCTTGACAAATCTGAACAGACTATGTTATAATATTTGTATAACCAAAATGTAATATGGATTGTAAGGAGAAAATATTATGACTAAGACTACTGTTGATATTGATACAACTTTGCTCGAGGAAGCTGTAAAATTATTCGCGGGAAAAACAAAGCGCGAAATTATTTCTGCCGCTCTTTTGGAGTACGTGGCTCAACACAAGCGCAAAGACTTGTATGACCTTTTCGACAGCGATGTTCAATGGCTCGCTGATGATTATGATTACAAAGCGATGAGAGGGGACGGCGATTATGGTGTTGGTTGATACGTCTGTGATTGTGGACAAGCTCAAGAAAAACGAGAACGCCAAGACGATTCTTCTCGACCAACTGCGAGCGGCGAAAGCACCGTACGGCATTTCTGTTTTTACGTATCATGAAATTTTACAGGGCGCGAAAACCGAAGCGGAGTTTGACAGGCT
>JAITFV010000133.1 GCA_031281115.1 Oscillospiraceae bacterium
CTTGCAGCGTTATTAGATAGAATGTTGACATGAAAAATGCGAAAAAGGTGCGTTAAATCGCACCTTTTCTATGTAATCAACAGTTATCCCGCCAGTGTCCTTAAAATCTGTCCTACTTCAGCCGGACGCCACGGGGCATCTAAATCGTGAATGGCAATCAGCTTATCTTGCACGTTTGTACCCGACCCCATTTTAGCGGTAGAACCGAGTAAAACACGCACATTTCCTTTACGGACTTTCGAGAATAATTCCTTTTTCTTATCCTCGCTGTCGTATTCGTGAATAAAAGCGATTTCATGCTTCGGCACACCACGCTCGACAAGTTTGTTTCTGATGTCGTTATAAACATCTGTGAACGGCGGAGCCGAATTGGATGCAACGTCACGTTGCCCGTCGTTTTTCGGAGTAGAAAAATCGCAGAATACAAGCTGAGTAGACTTGTTTTCTGCGGTATCTTTCCATATTTGGTGAACATTATCAATGCAGACATTCACCTTAGTTCCCGGTTCATCGGGTAAGAGCGGATTCATAAGCCGCTGGTCTAATCCGATTTTTCTGCCGTCATTTGTGATACAAAGCATATTATCCTCATGCGGTTCTACCTCTCTGCGTTGAACGAGGACGGCGCGTTCAGATAAATCCTTAACCATGTCTTTCTGGTGCTGTGTAGGCTGAACAGCGACATTGTGGAAAGTAACTTCCGGCACACGTAAATCGGGGAGCATATCGGCGGTTTTTATATCTGCACACTCTTTGAAAATATTCATTAATTCGGGAAGATTAAAGAATTTATTGAAGCGGGTGCGAGCGCGATACCCACCGCCTTCGGGGAGAGTTTGTCAAGGGGGTACAAGGCGGTTTTACGAAAATATTTATTGATTATTATAAATATTTAACGTTTTCACAAATATTTTCATTTTTTGTCTTGACTTTGTTTAGGGATAGTAGTATAATGTATAGTGTGTATCTATATATAGAAAAACAGGTGATGTAATGAATATTGTGAGCTTATTTGCGGGAGCGGGTGGCTTGGATTTGGGTTTTGAAAGAGCCGGATTTGATGTTGTCTACGCTAACGAATACGATTCCACGATATGGGCTACTTACGAGAGGAATCACAGTGGATTCCTCGATAAGCGTGACATACGGAAAATATTAGCAGATGAAATCCCCGATTGTGACGGCATTATAGGGGGACCACCCTGTCAATCGTGGTCGGAAGCAGGGTCGTTGAAAGGCATTAATGATGAGCGTGGAAAACTGTTTTATGATTATATCCGTATCCTCAAAGAAAAACGTCCGAAGTTCTTCTTAGCAGAAAACGTAGTAGGTATGTTGCATAAGCGGCATGAGAAAGCCGTAAACGCTATTAAACAACTCTTTATTGATTGCGGATATAATTTATATTTTGAATTAGTAAACGCTTCTGATTACGGTATTCCGCAGGATAGAAAGCGTGTTTTCTACATTGGAATCAGACAAGATTTAGGCATTAATTTCTCATTCCCTAAACCTAAAGAAACGAGAAATTTACTTAAAGATGTAATCTACGACTTGAAAGATAATCCAGTTCCGGCTTTGCCTAAGAACAAAACAAATCCCGTTGCACTTGTTTTGAACCACGAGTATTATATAGGCGGTTTTTCACCCATATTTATGAGTCGAAACCGTGTTCGCCAGTGGAACGAGTGCGGATTTACCGTGCAAGCAAGCGGCAGACAAGCACAACTGCACCCGCAAGCCCCGGTAATGCCGAATGTCGGGAAGAACAAGCATATATTCGTTGAGGGGCAAGAGCATTTATACCGTAGAATGACCGTCCGTGAGTGCGCGAGATTGCAGACCTTCCCCGATGATTTTGAGTTTATCTATACCGATGTCAATGATGGCTATAAAATGGTTGGGAACGCCGTCCCTGTTAATCTGGCTTATCAAATCGCCGTAGAGCTTAAAAACGCTCTCGAAAACCTGGATTATTCTACATCTACGCTTGAAGTCTGCTTCACGCAACTTTCATTAAACATGAGCGGAGGTTCAAAATGAGCAAACTCAGCAACAATCAAGGGCGAGCCTATGAATATGCGTGGTTGAAAACCTTAGAAATCGAGATTTCCAAAGTGCGGAAAGTCGCCGTTGAGAAAAATAGCAGTTACACCGCAGCTCAAAACGCATGGAAAAGCATAGATAAAGATTTACAAGCGATTCATAAAATAAGTGCGATGGCTGCGGTTAAGACGATATTTGATTTAGAACCGCTTATACTCGAAGAAAACGGCGATATACTTACTCTTAAAATTCAAACAGACGATGCCGGAAAGCGTGGCGATGTTCGTGATGTGTTGATTATTCGTTGCGGAATCAAGTGGGAAATCGGGCTGAGTATAAAACACAATCACGCTGCCGCCAAACACAGCAGATTATCAACAAAACTTGATTTCGGCGAGAAGTGGTTCGGCATACCCTGTTCGCAAGAATACTGGAACGACATTGAGCCGATATTCTCATATTTGCAAGACGAAAAGAAGAAAGGCTCGAATTGGAGCGATTTACCCGCCAAGGAGCAAGATGTATATGTTCCGTTGCTGGATGCATTTATGAACGAGTTACGCAGGAGTAATTCAATTTGTGATGAAGTTCCTACAAAAATGGTTGAATATCTGCTCGGTCAATTCGATTTTTATAAAGTCATCGGACGTAAACGTATAACGCAAATACAGACTTTTAATTTGCGTGGTACGCTCAATCAAGCCGGAAAGAAAACAAAACCGACACAGATTATTCCGTTGGCTAATCTGCCGACACGCATTGTTGAGATAGGTTTCAAGCCCGGTAGTACGAATACGGTTGAATTGTATTTAGATGGCGGTTGGCAGTTTAGTTTCCGTATTCACAACGCAAGCACCAAGGTTGAGGCGAGCTTGAAGTTTGATGTTCAGATTGTCGGTGTTCCTGTTGAGATAATCGGGATAAATTGTAGGTGGAGTATTAATTAACCCCCTATCTTTCAATATAAAATATAGATTTTAGGAGATAGATTATGTATTATAGTAATTATGGAAAAACCCAAAATCAAATTGTATTTGAAATGCATCAAAAATGGATTGATAATTACATTAATTTAGGAATGGATATTTTAAAAACTAACATATCTGAGCAAATATTAAATTTATGGGCACAAAGCACTATCCAAACATTACGAGAAATTGCAAATGAAAACCAATTACCAGACATAATAAATTCATTCTCGAATGCGGTATTTAATACTAATAATTCATTTTTTATAAGAGTTTCAAACGCTATACAAACACTATTTTCTATTTCCAACCAATTAATAATTTCTCATTATAACATTCAACAGAATATGCGAGAATTACCCCCAATATGGAGCGAAAATAACAATTATTTTTCGCAAGGTAATAATGCATATTATAATTCAGCAAAAATAGTTAATGATTTAGTACAGAATAAACCAATAACAAATGATGAACTTGCAATTTTAAATATAATTAGTGCATACGATAATAGCTATACATTATCGCAAATGAGAGGCGTTTCTCCTAACACATTAAAATTTATGAGCGATGCTGCAATTGATATAATATACGATGGATTTATAAAAGATGAACTTAAAGATTCTGGATTTTGGATAAATTTAGGAGCTGATACAATAAAAGAGTTATTAAAATATTCAGTACGGCAATTTATTGATAACTGGTATATTAATAACAGATATTAACTAACATCGTATATGAAAGGAATAATTTTATGCCTAAAGTCGGAGAAATAATAAAATTTGATATGACAAGGAATTTCAAATATGAAAAGCCGATTGGAAATGGTGGAACGGGGGATACACATTTATTTTTAGATGAGACTACCGATATTAGATTCGCCTTTAAAAAATATGTTCCAAAAGATGAGGAGAGAATAGAAGAAAATTATATTCGGTTTAAAGATGAAATAAAAATTCTTTTTAACCTTTCTCATCCGAATATAGTTAGAATATATAATTACTATCTTTATCCTAAACATAAAACTGGATATATTCAAATGGAATATATAGAAGGCGTTTCTATTGATGAATTTGCCGATACTGTAAATGATTATGAAGATGTTTTTTTACAAACAATAAATGGGTTTAAAAATCTTCAAAATAATAATATCTTGCATCGTGATATTAGACCGGCAAATATTTTAGTGAATACAGATAAAATCGTAAAGATAATTGATTTTGGTTTTGGTAAACAGATAGACAATTCAAATGTAAATCAAAATAGTGTAATTCTCAATTGGCCAGCTTCGACATATCCTATGGAAATAACACAAAATCTTGATTATACACATCAGACAGAAATATTCTTTTTAGGAAAACTGTTTCAAAATATCATTGATTGCTTTACAGAAAAGAATTTTAAGTACAATCATATAATAGATAAAATGATTAAAATTAATCCTGTTGATAGATATGAATCGTTTTTTGAAATTCAAGAAGATATACGTAAATATTCGTTGGACAACATAGATTTTAGTTCAGAGCAAATACAAATATATCAAGATTTTGCTAATAGTATATATCCTCATTTGAAAAATCATTTAGATAATTATTTACCCAAAAACGATATAGATGACGTAATTCAAAATATAAAGAATGTTATTGACAGAAATTGTTTAGAGGAGTTTTTGCAAAACAACATTGATTTAATATCATGTTTTATTAATAACGCTTTTGAAGCGGATAATATTGTTGATATACCACTTTCTATAATTAAAGAGTTTTATAATTTCTTAATTAATCAATCAACGGAAATTAGACGAATTATATTGGATAATTTACAATCACGGTTATCTAATATAATTATAGAGTTTGAGGTTCCATTTTAAACAATCAAATAATTATATTCTTTTATCTATGTAAGACGGACCGGATTACTCCAGTCCATGCACCATTCGTTTTTTCTGCGGTTTTTCTCGCAAGACCTCATCAACCGTCCGTCTAACTCGCTCGACCTCTTTAACCTCATCTTTGAGAGAATAATAACCCCGATAAATTACATCACGCTTTTCCGATAACTCCGCATACTCGACTCTCCATTTCTTCATCGGCGGAGATTTGACTTTACCGTTCAAATGCTCTTTGAGATAGCGGTCAGCAACTTCAAACAACGTAATTTTCGCACGGTGTTTTTCGTAAAATTCGGTTTTCGGCTCACGCTTGAACAGCTTATCCACAAGCCCCGGTTCGATTGACTGGTACTGCTCATAAACTGACTTGTAATTCTTGAAATTCTCGCCCTGCTTAATATGCTCGGTAAGCACTTTCAATCGTCGTTCAACAGGCTTTAATTCATCACGAATATCGGATTGTTTTTGATACATTGACTTGACTTTATTATTCAAATCCGATACATCGGAAATTTCATTTTTCTGCAAGAAATTCAACATATCCGCAAAGGCTTTCACGTTAGCAATATCTTGATAATGTTGCGATTTCCCCGACTTCGCTTTACGGAACAGAACCTCTTGAATTGTGTCATACAGCATAGGCTGTTCCAACGATTTAGTGTCCTCGTCAAGCCAATTCTGTAATTTGACAATTCGGGCTTTGAGTTGCCGTAATTCTTTGTTAAAATCAGCGATTTCTCGATTGCGATTACCACGCTCGGTACGGATACCTTTCTGCTCCATCTGCGAAGCTGCTACTCCCAAATGAATGCCCGGCAATTCATCAAGACCTCTCCGTTTATGACTGCGGTGGTCAATACGGTCAGCGTGGTCATTGATTTCGAGATATTTATTACAAATCCTTGCCCAATCCTTTCGCCAGATTTCGGAATTTGCCCGATTGTTCCAATCCACAGTAGGCACTTTCATTCCGTTGACGTTGCGACTTTTCGCCGCCCAAGTACCATCTTGGTTTAATGCTCTCATGGTTAGCATGATATGGGCATGAGGATTTCCGTTTCCAGTGTCGTGAATACAAACATCGGCACACATTCCCTCGTCAACGAAGTTGCGTTTAACATATTCTCGGACAAGTTCTCGCTGTTGCTCGGCGGTTAATTCTTTCGGCAAAGCAACCTCGAATTCTCTTGCTAATTGTGCAGTTTTATAACGCTCGGTTTCCTCAACTGCGTTCCACAGAATACCTCGATTCGCATATTTGGGCGGTGCATGAGCAGGCAACATGATTTCGGTGAAAACTACGCCCTTCTTTCGGGAATAATCATTCACCTTGCCGTCATACTTGCTTTTGATACATTCAGCCGCCCGATAAGCGGCTTTGGCAACAGCAGAATGACTTTTGCCCCTGCTGATGATTTTAATTGACAAATGATAGATTGCGATAATCGTCACTCCTTTCACACGTTTTCCTTGTCAAGGGGAGGCGTGGAGATTTTTTCGCCGAGTACAAGCGGAAAAATACTACCCGACCTTGACAACGCACTAAAATTATAATGCGGCAATGGCGCAAGCGGTTTACCGCTTACGCCATATCAGCCAAATAATTTTTGTTCCATGCTTATCATGGATTAAAGGGAGAGTTATTCCCCTTTCCGCATCTTTTTGACCCGACAGGGAGAAAATGCCGTCGGCAGACCGCACTTCGTTTACGAAGTGCCACGCACCTACGTTTCAACGAAACGTATAAGTGCGCCGTTCACTCCGCTCACGGATTGGCTTGCTCGGACACGTTTTCCGCTTCGGCGGGTTCAGAATTAGTTTTAACTTGGCTTTCGGGCAAAGCAAAACCGCCCTGCGATTCAGCGGACGGTTCGGGCTTGACTGCGGCAATCTCGGCGATTATTCGCTTGGTTTGGTCTGACAAGATGACTTTCTTCACGAAGATGTCAAACTGCTCATCGGTGAATTCGGCGATTTCGGGGTGCAACTTCTCGACTGCTCCGCCACGAGTACAGAGCCGCCTTGTCCGCTCTCTGCGGTCTTCTTCTTTCTTCTTTTGAACGAATATTTTACGTTGATTTTGAAGCTGTGCGATTTGCTCGTCAATGGTTAGGATTTTTTGTTCTGTTTTAATCATGGCTTGGTTTTCCTTTCGGTTTTGAAAATTTTATAAGCAACAATTAAGCGACTTATGTATTAAGTTAATAACATATATGAGGTGTATATTATGATATTTAGACCCAGAATTTTTATTAGTTCAACATTTAGTGATAATAAAGAAATTCGAGAAAAAATTAGTGTCTATTTTCGTTCAGTGGGTGCGGAACCGCTTTTGTATGAGCGTGAACTAACACCCTCTGTTATTCCTATGACATACCGTGAAAATATTAAGGAAGCAGACTTCGTGATTCTAATTATGAAGAACAATTACGGCACAAAGACAGACTGGGATATTTCGGGAACACATGAAGAATATAAAATAGCCCAAGAAAACAAAATACCGATGCACGTTTATCTGTTGTTTCAAAACAGCCCCGATTCCACAATCGTTGACAACCCACTCGTAGACGATTTGAAAAAAGACCAAGTCTCCTTTTTTTACTTCAAAGATGATGATGAATTGTTTTCGCGTTTAACGGAAACAACATTTACAATTGCCAAAGAAATTATGATTAGCCAAATTGAAAAAAGTAAATTGCCACGTGATTCAATCATGAAATTAGCAGGAAATTCTGATTACTGCAAAGCAATGGAGGTTATACAGTTTATTGAAGCAATGAAGGTGTGCAAAAATAAAAATAGACTTAGTTGGACAGGACATAATCTTTTATCAAAATGTATGGATAAAATAATTTCTGATTTTGAACCATACCCCCATAATTTTTTAAACTGGAAATTAGATGAATTTATGAACGATATATTGTCAGAAGCGAAAATGTTCAAAGAAAAACATTCCAGTAACTTCGTTTCAAATAGAGGTTCTGTGTGTGAATATGTTTTTTCTGGCGGTAGTTATTTTATTTCAACAACTACCAAAAACGCTCAGACTGTTAAAGACGAAGAATTTAACTCTATAATTGATAAATTTTTTAAAAAATATGATGAGTTCTATTGGTGTGTTCAAGACGTTCGCACCACCACAGATTTAATCGGCAAATATTAAGAAAGCAACACCGCCCACATAAATGCAGGCGGCATAAACCTTTTAATCACGCTGATTGCTTTTTCTTATCGGCATACTCAGCTCTACGTTTTGCATTGTTCAATAAACGCTGTTCATCAGTGATATTTTCACGCCATTGACGGCTTTTTTCACGGCTCTTGGTTTTGCGCAGTTCTGCTTTTTCTACGGCAAGTCGCTCGGCTTCTTTCTGTTGTTCAATCTCTTTCGCAGTCGGCGGAATATTCATAAGCGGTGCGATAAAATTTCCGATAAAATTAAGATGAATATCAACACGCTGAATACGCTTGCCTGTGCTTTTATCAGCTTCGTGGACGATGATGCGGTCGATAAATTCATTCACCATTTGATTTGAAATTTCATCAAAATCGGTATAGCGTTTTACAAGTTCAATAAACTTATCGGTCTTAGCGATATTCGTACCATGCTCATCAATTTCCGCTTGCAATTCACCGATTTTCTGAACGAGAGAAGTTTGTTCATTGTCATAGTTTGTAAGCAGATTTTCAAAATGCTTTTCGGGAATTCTGCCTGTTGCGAATGATTCATACAGCGTTTTAATTAAATTCTCAATTTCATCACATCGGCGTTTATGCTTGGATAATAATTTTTTGCTTTCCGTAATAGCCGATTCTTGCCGTAAATTAAACACCTCGCTCACTTTTTCAATAAACTCCGCTTCATGGTTGCGAACATAATAACTGACTTGACGAATAGTATCAAGAATTAATTTCTCGACAACAGGGACACGGATAAAATGAATAGAACACGCTCTTGTGCGTTGGCGATAATTTGAACAGACATACTCGTTCTTCAGCGGTCTACCCTCTCGATAATCTTGTGAGCGGTCATGGGTCATTTTAGCACCGCACGTTTCGCAATACATCAAACCTGTTAGCCGATAAGGTGCATCACCGTTTTTAGCAGGACGGCGTACAGTTCGCCGTAAACGCTGTGCGTTATTCCACGTTTCGGGGGAAACGAT
>JAITFV010000147.1 GCA_031281115.1 Oscillospiraceae bacterium
TGTTCCACAGTTTTCAATTTAAACGGGTTTCCGCTGCGTGAGCGCAGCGGGCGCTGTCGCAACAGCGCAAGCCCCTTTAACTTAAAAAGCGAAACGCTTTTTAAGTTAAAGGACTATAACTATCAGACAAGGGGAAAGAGAATATGTCAGGGATTATTAGCGAAAAAGAATTTGAATACGAGTTGATGAAATACAAGCTCGCAAACGACGCGCTGAACGTTGCGCTGTGGGATATGGATGTCGTGAGCAGCGACCCGATTAATCCCAATAATAAATTCACATGGTCGTCTGAGTTCCGACAAATATTAGGTTTTTCTGATGAAACGGATTTTCCTAACTTGCTTCACAGCTGGAGTGACCGGCTTCATCCCGATGACAAGGAAAAAACGCTCGAAGCGTTTGCAAAGCATATAGTTGACCATACGGGAAGCACTCCCTATGATGTTGAATATCGCCTTATGCTGAAAAGCGGAAATTACCGGTATTTCCGTGCGTTGGGAACCACGCTGAGAGACAGCGGGGGAGTTCCTTTGAGAGTAGCGGGCGCCGTTATGGACATAACGGAAGAGAAGCAGACACAGGAATCACTTATAAACCGCGAAGAAATGTTAAATGTGCTGAACCAGGCAGCTGTTGTATTCCTGACACAAAAAGAAGAAGCTTTTGAGAAAACGGTTTCTGCGGGGGTTAAAATAATAGCTGATGCGGTTGATATAGATACATTAACAGTCTTTCAGTCCGATGGCTCAAGCGCATCGCAGGTTTACCACTGGAACAGGGCTTTAGGCGGCACCACGAATTTTTCAGACGACAGAGCTGATGAAAAAATAAACGCAAAATACAGTCCGGACTGGGGAAGCCTTTTAAAGGCAGAATCAATCGTAAACGGTCCCGTCGGCTCACTTATTACCCGCAAAGATTCGGATAAACCGATAGAGGAGCGCGATGTAAAATCAATTTTTGCAACACCTATATATGTCAACAGTTCTTTGTGGGGATGTGCGGTTTTCACCGATAACCGTAATGAGCGTTACTTTGGTGACAACTGTGCCGATATTATGCGTTCTATTTCATTTTTATGCGCTAACGCAGTGATAAACAACGAAATGGAGCGCGAAATTGCCGAAGCTAATGAACGTATAACCCTTATGCTGGACTCAACACCTTTGTGCTGCGAATTATGGGACAGCAACTTCAATATCATTGATTGCAATAAAGAAACAGTCAAGTATTTCGGAACAGGGGATAAACAGACGTACTTAGAAAATGTTTTCGATTATACTCCCGAATTTCAGCCTGACGGGCAGCGTTCGGACGAAAAAGTTTTAAAGTGCCTTGAAAAAGCGGTTGCCGATGGTCGTTATGTTTTTGATTGGATGCATAAATTTTCGGACGGCACCCTGGTTCCGGTGGAATCTACGCTTGTCCGGGTAAATTATAAAAATGATTTCGTGGTCGCCGCATATTCAAGAGATTTGCGTCAGTATAAGCTGATGATGGATGAAATCGAAAAACACGTATTTGAAGCGCAGGAGGCTAACCGCTCCAAAAGCGAGTTCTTATCGCGTATGAGCCATGAAATGCTAACACCTATGAATGCTATTATAGGCATGACGCAAGTAGCGAAAAGAAAAAATCCGATTGAGAGCAATAATAAATTTTTAAATGAAATCAGTGAAGCTTCTAATAGTTTGTTAGTGCTGATAAAAGATTTACTTGATATTTCCGGCAGGAAAGACGGCGCTTTTGTGCTTAGTGAATCGGCTTTTTCATTCAGTTTAATGATTGAGAGTATTTTAAAAGAAACAGCTCCCAGTTTCATTAAAAAACAACAGATGTTTACTTATGATATAGACCGGGCAATACCGGAAACACTCATAGGTGACGAAGGGCGTCTTGCACAAGTTATCACTTATTTGCTTTCAAATGCAGTAAAATTCACCCCGGAAAGGGGTGAAATATACTTCTCTACTTCTGTTGACAGTGAGGATGACGGAACAATCACTCTGCAAGTTTTAGTTTCCGATAACGGAATAGGTATAAAAAAAGAACATCAAAGCCATATATTCAATGTATTTGAGCAGGTCGAGGGAAGTAATACCAGAAGATACGGCGGAGCGGGGTTAGGGCTTCCCATTGCAAGAAGAATAATTGAAATGATGGGCGGTAAAATATGGGTGAATTCCGATATTGGCGAGGGCGCTAAATTTACATTCACTTGTAAATTGAAACAAATAAAAAAACAATTGTGAGAGAGTTAATTGACAAATTAATGCGGGAGCGGATATTATCGCGTGAAGAATTTAAAACGCTTTTAAATTCAAATGATGTTTATTTATATGAACAAGCGCGGAATTTACGCAGAAAAGCTTACGGCAACAAAATATATTTACGCGGTTTAATTGAATTTACAAACTATTGCAAAAATGACTGTTTCTACTGCGGGTTGCGGCGTTCCAATTCGGGAGCGCGGCGGTATCGCCTTTCAAAAAAGCAGATTTTGGAATGCTGCGCCGAGGGGTATGAAGCGGGTATCCGTACATTTGTACTCCAAGGTGGGGAAGATGTGTTTTTCACTGACGAGATTTTAACGGATATAATCCGTGCAATCAAGTGCAAGCATCCGGACTGCGCGGTTACGCTTTCAATCGGTGAACGTGAATATGAGAGCCTTAAACTTCTTCGCGGAGCGGGTGCCGACAGGTACCTGCTGCGGCATGAAACCGCTGACAGCGGGCATTATGCTTCTTTACATCCGCCGGAAATGCAAATTTCATCGCGCCTTGAATGTCTGCGGAATATGAAGGGATTGGGTTTTCAAACAGGCTGCGGGTTCATGGTGGGTTCACCGGGGCAGACGCTCGGAAACATCGCAGATGATTTGTTTTACATCAAAGAACTCGACCCTGAAATGGTCGGCGCGGGACCTTTTATACCGCATTCGTCAACGCCGTTCGCGGAGGAGAAAGCGGGAGATTTAAGGCTTGTTTTAAGCGTACTTGCGATTCTGCGGCTGATGAAGCCGGGTCTGCTTTTACCCGCTACAACTGCGCTCGCAACCATCGAAAATAGAGGTTACGAGCTGGGAATTAACGCGGGAGCAAACGTAATAATGCAGAATATTTCGCCCGTTTCAGTTCGGGAAAAGTATCAGATTTATAACAATAAGAACGAAGCGGGCGAGGATTTAACACAGCGTATGCAAAGCATA
>JAITFV010000160.1 GCA_031281115.1 Oscillospiraceae bacterium
CCACAGTTTCAATTTAAACGGGTTTCCGCTGCGTGAGCGCAGCGGGCGCTGTCGCAACAGCGCAAGCCCCTTTAACTTAAAAAGCGAAACGCTTTTTAAGTTAAAGGACTATAACAGCAGACAAAACTGATTTTCGTGATTTTCCCCGCCTGCGGCGGGGAAAATCACAGAGAATTACCTAATGTTTACTTCCTAAAGTAATATTAATCCGGAAAGGTGATTATATGAAAAAAAACATAGCAGTAATAGGCGGCGATGGTATCGGTGTTGAAATAACAGCCGAAGCCATTAAGGTTTTAAACAAAATCGCCGTTAAATACAACCATGAATTTGAATTTGCCCACGTGCTTATGGGCGGCGTTGCAATTGACGAAACAGGCGTTCCGCTGCCCGAAGAAACTGTAAAAATATGCAAGGCAAGCGATGCTGTTCTGCTCGGCGCGGTCGGCGGTCCTAAGTGGGATACAGGCTCTGACGGTAAGCCCCTGCAAGGGCATTTGCGTCCGGAGGCAGGGCTTCTCGGAATCCGAGCAGCTTTGGGCTTGTTCGCGAATATCAGACCTGTCAAGCTTTTTGACGTTCTTGCAGACTCCTGCGTACTTAAAAACCCGGGCAAAATAGACTTAATTATAGTTCGTGAACTTATCGGCGGCGCATACTTCGGCAAGCGCGAGACTTACAAAGACGAATCCGGCGCACGCGCCGCTTATGACACAATGCTCTACCGCGACTGGGAGATTGAACGAATCGCAGAAATTGCGTTTAAACTCGCGCAGAAGCGTTCGGGCAGAGTTTGCAGCGTTGATAAAGCAAACGTGCTTGACAGCTCGCGGCTCTGGCGGGAAGTTGTTTGGGAAGTTTATAACCGTGAAAAATACAAGGGTGTAACGCTTTCGGATATGCTCGTAGATAACTGCGCTATGCAGCTTGTCCGTGACCCGTCACAGTTCGATATTATAGTCACCGAAAATCTTTTCGGCGATATATTATCGGACGAAGCCAGCGTTTTAACCGGCTCGCTCGGTATGCTGCCGTCTGCAAGCTTGGCGGGAATCTGTACGGATTCCCGCACAGAATCAGTCATAGGAATGTACGAACCCTGCCACGGTTCCGCGCCCGATATTGCAGGACAGGACAAGGCGAACCCGCTCGCGATGATTTTATCGGCGGCGATGATGCTGCGCTTATCTTTCGATATGGACAAGGAAGCGCTTGACGTCGAAAACGCAGTTGAGCGCGTACTCGCGAAAGGGCTGCGCACCGGCGATATTTACCGCGGGTACGACGGCACGAAAATTGTCGGCTGCGCGGAAATGGGCGCGGCGGTTACAGGCGAGATTTAATAGAACCCGTTCATCGTTGGTGAAGAAAGGACTTAATTAAACATGAAAAACAAGAAAGTTAAAAACAAAAAAGCTCCTAAATTTTTATCGGTTTTTATCGTGGCATTAATCGGTTTAGGCGCCTGCTTAGCGCTTATAGCTTTTCTCGCTGTATCGGTTAGCAATGATATAGCAAATCTTAACGCCGCAATAGACAGATTAAACGCCATACACGAAAACAGCGAAACTGACATGCCTTTAGCTGTTGAGTATTACCGGGAACTAAGCAGCAAAACGGACGCCGCAATAAACACAATCCTGATGGTGGTCAGCATTTTTACAATGATTATTGTTGCTTTCGGCGCAATGCTCGCGTTTAAAACACCGCGGGATATTGAAAAAAGAATGGACAAACTGAACGGTTTAATTGACGAAGCAAAAGAAGCGGCTGAAAACGCAAAATGTGAAGCGGAAAACGCTGAATACCAGGCAAAAATATTAGAGGCGATAAATGTAAACCTCTCCTCTCTTGACGATAAACTGACAAACGCAACAAGATTAAAACAAATCGCATCCGTAATAGATAAATATCCGGATAAATACGAGGCTTATGTTGAAAGAGCAAGAATTTTAATTGAAATGTGCCGAAAAAGTAAATTTTCTAATGATAAACGGGAAGAATTGTTATGGCGGGCAATCGATGATTTTAAGGATGCGCGCAGATATGGTCACAGTATTTATAAAAATTATAATGGGATAGGTATAGTATACGATAAATTAAATCAATGCGATAAGGCTATTAATTTTTATGCAGAAGCAATAAAAGAAAAACCGGATTACGCTGACGCATATAATAACAGAGCCAACACCTATTATGACATGAAAAAGTATGAGGAAGCAATTAAAGATTATAACGAAGCAATAAAAATAGATAATGATAAAGCTGTGTATTATAATAACAGAGCCGACGCCTATTATGAAAAGAAAAAGTATGAAGAAGCGATTAATGATTATGACCAAACCCTCAGAATTGACCCTGACTATAATTTAGATAAAGAAGAACTGGAAATTTTGCGGGAAAAAGTGCAGCAGGAAAAATTAGAACAAGCGAGGAAAGAAGAACAGGGCGAGGTTGTAACCGCAGAAACTTAAACCGCATACAATAGAAATATAATCGTTTAAATTGAAAACTGTTCCACAGTTTCAATTTAAACGGGTTTCCGCTGCGTGAGCGCAGCGGGCGCTG
>JAITFV010000172.1 GCA_031281115.1 Oscillospiraceae bacterium
TATCGCTATTCTGATTAAATACAACGATTTTACGGCGATTAACAGGCAGTTGACTATTTTTCTGCCGACCGACAAAGAACAACAGCTCTATGCAAGCGCGAAAAGCCTGTTTCAGAGCAACTTTGACGGCAAGCCTGTTAGAAGTGTCGGTGTCAGCGTTTCAAAGCTGCGGAATAACAAATACGAACAGCTTACGCTGATTGATGCTCAGGACGGCGAAATCACCGAAATTACAGAAATTGAAAATAATTTAAGAATTAAATTAAAAGAAATGAAAGTTGATAAATATTTTAATTTTAACTTTGCGGAGGCAGTGCCATGTGCGGACGTTATATAGCAAATTCAGAAGATGAAATCATGGAAATACGTGAGATTCTGAAGCAGATTTCTCTGCGGTTGACCTTTACGGACGCGCAATGCGCGCCCCTACAGGAAATTTTCCCGACTAATGAAGTTATGTTTATCACAAGCGCGTTTGAGTTTATACGGGGAAGGTTCGGGCTTGAAAAGTGGGACAAGAAAGGCGTGATTATTAACGCCCGCAGCGAGAATTATGAGAGTAATTTCTTCCGGCAGTTCGCAAGGAACCGCTGTATTATTCCCGCTCACGGTTATTATGAATGGCAGACCTTACCCAACAAGAAAAAAATCAAGTATGCTTTTGTAGGGCGCGACACCCTCGGCGCGCCGAGCAAGCACGGCATTTTCATGGCTGGGATTCACAATAAGAACAACGAGTTTGCCGTGATTACCAAACCCGCAGGGGAAGAAATAGAGTTTATTCACCCGCGAATGCCACTCATAATCAAAGCAGAACAGGCAGAGGATTGGCTGAGCGGAAAGGCAAATGTGCGGGAGCTTGTGAAACAGACGAGCGGGGTTTCTTTTGAGGAGACGGGGTAGGTTTTACATGGAAAGAACGCGCATTTCTGCACGTTCTTTTCGAGTATTGCTTAGTTTAAGCCGCTAATAACGTCCCCTGTTGAAATATCCCTGAGCGGATTGCCAGCTCCTGTGCCTGAGTGTTTAAGAAGTCGAAATCGTCTTCCTTTTCACTGCCTTTATGCTTGTCGTAACCTGCGCGGAGCTTCGGCAGCATTTCCACTGCCGAGAGCAGGATTTCCCGCGCTGATTCTAAAGTTTCAAGGCAAAAATGGCGTTCGTCTTTTATATTATTCATACTAATTAATTCTACGCCGTTCACCGATACATTCCGGGCGGCAGTGTTCAACTACATCAAACTCTGCGCCTTTAATAAGAGCCTTTTTAAGCTGTGAAAGATTTTTAATCATTTTAGTATTCCTCCCTTACAATTTCGTCGAGCTTTTCAACCCAGCGGCTTGAACTAAATTCTTTTCCGAGCAGTGATTCGAGTGAAAAAATAAAACTTATCATGTTCTCGTATACGTTCGCGCCGGCTTTCGTCATGTATTCGTAGTCCGGTTCGCCATGATTATAGCCAACGATGCGTTTACGTTTCAAAAAAGGCTTTTTGCATTTGAAAGATACTTGTAAAATTTCTTCAAGTGTCATTACGCTGCTCTCCTTTCTACCTCGATGCATTTACAGCAGGTATGGTGTTTGTCTTGAACATAACACTCAATTCCGTACTCGCCGGCATTCGCCGCAAACGCATCCCGATAATCGTAGGTATCCCAATTTGCTCTGCCGACACAGATATTAACTTTACCGGCTCTTGGTTTTTGAGTTCTTGCGTATTCTTTTTGCTGGTGAAGCCATATTTCATTTACGTTCATGTTCATGGTTACGCTGCCTCCTTTAATTTTTTAATCACTTTTCTTTTACGCGGTTTAACCACAGTCGCTCGCATATTAATTTGTCTTGCCGAGAAATTTACATACCTTGTTTTAAGTTCGCCGCATACAAGTAAATTGTACATAAACGATACTACGGCGGTTGAAGCCATCAGATTTGCCGTAACCGACTGCGGTGCCGAGACCGCTCGTTCGGCGCATGATATTTCTGTAGGCAGCTTGTCCTCGGGGTCTGGTTGTAGCATATCTGAGTATAACGAGCATACGGGTTTGTATGTAACCCTGCCTTTCTGCTTTACGCCGCACACCACCTGACCTGTGCTTTCGCCGTTTCCCGAATCAATGTAGATTAAATCCTCGGCTGCTTTGAATACCTCGTGGCAAATCTGACGGGAACGGTTGTTATCAACCGCGCCGATTAGGATTACCTTTGAATTTTGTTCCGCGCCGTACGGTGAAACCCGGTATTTATCCGGTGTAACAAGTTCAAGCAGTTCGTCAGCGTTTTCAATGTAGTGCGGAATGTATTCCACCTGCATACCGAAAGCTCCTGCATATCGTTCAGCCAAGACCTGTGCCTTGTTGCCGCCGACATCGCTGAAAATGAAGTTCTGACGCACAAGGTTCTTTGACTCCACAATATCGCCGTCGCAAACGATTATTCGTATTAACGATTTTCGTCCGCTTGCGAAAGCTATGCGATAAAGGTGCGGTATGATATATCCTCCTGTTCCGCCTGCGCCGATTATAACGATTTTTACGGGTGCGTCCTGACTAAACTTCATTACTGTTCACTCCCTTCTGATCGGCAAATCGCCTCAGCCATCTTGTGGTCGAGGTTGTCAAACCATTCCTCCGGGTAGATTGCTTCATAGTCAAAGACATCATCGGCACCAAGTTCGATGAACTTCCCGCCGTTGGATGCACGGAGAGCGACTTCGGGCATGATTTTGTCAAGCCTTCCGATTACGCCGTACAGCCGTGTTTCCTTTTCGTCTCTGTCGTCGGTGGACGAGAACTTCGCCGCCATGATATTATGCGAGTGAATATCCATGACGTGAACGACATGCTCCGGGTATTCCTCTCTTTTTGAATCCACAGATACTCTTGTAATTATTTGCTCGGGTACAATTACGTTATATTTCTGTACCTCGGTGTCATAAACCAAGTGTACAATCCCCATGTGCGTTCGCCGTATTTCCATAATATTAATGCAGTCCTCTGAACCGGGCGAGAGTTTTATATACTTCCCACCAATCGCTTCACACGCTTTCTTGAACTCCCAACCCTTTAATGGCGCGATAATAAACACCTGCGTTCCCTGCATCCGCAGGCGCAGGGTCATAAGCTGTAGCAGAAAGGTCTTACCGGCGCCGCTCATGCCCATGATTGAGAGATTAGCGTTGCTGTACTTGCTACTATCGAAGAAATCTGCAATAACCGCCGAGTTATTGTGCCGATTAATTCCCATCAGCACACCCTTCTGGTCGCAAAGCTCAAAGCTGGAGAACGGGAACGAACCCGCAAGCCCCGAAGTCAGCACATTCTGCCGTGACATTTTCTTTAAGTCGGGGTCGAGAGATAATAGCGGCAGTGAAGATAAATACGCCTCCTTATGCTTGTAATCGGCGCGTTTAACGGCTATATCCGTCGCCGTACACATGGTTTCGGTTTGTGCTATTCGTTTTCTCAAGGTTTCCTCATCATCAGCCGTGATTTCTATAAGCGTGTGCATATAGTAGAATTCCTCACCGTTGCGGTTCATTTCGTCTTTGAGGTACAACCCTGCGCTGATTGCGTCATCAAGCTGTTCAAAGTCAATTCGGGTATCGCCCACGTCACGCATACGGGAACGGTTAATCATAGTGATTTTTGAGATTCTCGGCAGGATTTTATCCTTGCGGAGTTTCTCAACCGTAAAACTAAACGAAATACCGTCGCCCGCTTCAACAAAAGGCGCAAGCCAAGCCGTGCCGTTTTGCGTATTATAGCCGTACCCGGCAACATACAGGTATGAATAATAAACGCCGTCAATTATGATGAACTCTTTATTTGTTGTATCAACGGTTGCGGGGGATAACGAATCATTTCCGGCAGTACTGCGCTGTTTGTTTAACATTTGTCTGAGAAAATCATCGGGATTCACGTGACTGACGAATTCCAAACCGCAATAATCAAGGTAGCCTTTAGCGTTATTAACATGGTCATCAAGACTTTTCAAAATCGCCTCATAACTTGATGCTCCCGTTGTATTCTCATACTGGAATACAAGAAAAAACCTGTGCGTAATTGCTTCATTCACAGCTAAATAATTTACGAGCTGTGCGTTTTCATAAATCATTTCACGGCAATTAATATTTTCCTCGTTATCGTGAAGTTCCTCCATATTCGCACAGTATGCGTCTATATCAGCTTTTCCGGTCTGTACGATAATTTGAAGATTATACGGCGCAATTTTTAAGCAATTCGCGAAATAATGAACTATATTCTGCTGCTCAATCGCGCTCTTTAAATAGAAATTGACTGGCAGAACTTCCAATACTTTTATATACCGATTGTCGGCAGTGATGATTATGCCATCACGAATGTCCTTTACAGGAATAAAGGCAGATGCTGCTCCCAGCCCCGAACCTGTAGAATTCACGGGGGAATCATATTCGGGTTGTTTTCCGAAGAATAAAGATTTAATATCGGGGGTTTTAGGGATTCCAAAATTCGGCTTTTTGAA
>JAITFV010000278.1 GCA_031281115.1 Oscillospiraceae bacterium
GTCAAAAAAATCTCAAGAGGAGCAAACTCTAAATCCATATCTTCTCTCTTGAATTTCGGTTGAAGCTGTAAAACTTCCGGGAAGTGTTTCTCAACCATTTCGCCGATTTTTATTCGGCGACTTGTGTTGGTTTTCCGAAATCTTGCAGCCTCACGCTTTTGCTCTAACTTCTGTCTCCTCTCTGCTTGCGCTACTCTTTCTAAAGCGTCGCTGTTATTGGGCATCGTTTTCTTCCTCCTCGTATTCTGTATAAATTGGGACTTTTTTGATCCTACAGAAGTTTCATCTGTAGAAAAAAATCGCCTCATCACCGAGGTCGGCGAGTTCTTTCGGCCGAAAAATCAGCTCGCGGCTTTCGCCGACTTGTCTGCTGTAACTTTCTGTGCCTAATGAAACAAATAAACCACTTCCGAAAGATTGCCAAACGTGCAAATGTATACCGAGAAAATTCGTTGAGGATTTAATCGAAAAAGCGTTGAAACCGTCTAATCTGAAATTAGCGGGGGCGCAAACTGCTTTAAGCGAAAATACAGAAGTGCAACCGACAACATTTATTCCGATGCCGACTATAGTAACCGAAAACAACGCTGACATGACCGTTGCGGCTAATGTAGGGCAAATAACCGTGAATATAGCCGGAGCATATTACATTTCGTGGATTGTGCAATCCGACAACAATTCTTCTGTTTCGTTGACAATTAACGGTAATTCATCAATAAAATCAGAATCGGGGACGAGCTTGCTTGAACTTAAAGAAGGTGATGTTATTGGGCTTATGAATTTAGGTATTGACACATTAAATGTAACTTTTGCGCAATTAACAGTTTGGGGATTAGCATGATGTGTATTTCATGTGAAGAATTAACCGCATTGCAAGGCTTATTCTCTGAATGGGAGTTAATCTACAATTACGCCGCGAATCGTCCGTGTGAGGATTCTAACCGCACAATTGCGGATATAGTCAGAAGTACGCACAATACAGAGTGTAATCGTGAAAATATGAAAATAATAGGCGAATTACTAAAACGCCACAAAAATATGTGTGAGGTATCGTAATGAAACATTTACATGAACTGGCAGAATTATGTCTAAAAAAAGCAGAAGAGTGTGCAGAAATGGCTATTAAGTCGGATTCGCATGGCGAATACGAGGGCAGGGATAAGTATTTTATGAACGCCTTGAAATTAACTTGTGATTGCCGAAAATTGCTTGAAGACGTGGAATTTATCAAGAAACACATCAAGCACAACCCGCACCTGAACGTTGCGGAACAACCGCAGAAAAGCGTATTTTCTGATTAAAACGAGGTGAAATCATGGACAAGCAAGCAATCACACAACATATTCAGTCAACATTAAACCTACTCGAAGATTTATTGCAGTGGGAACGGTCGGCGTTCGTCCGTGCAATGCGTTACGGGTTGCAGGGTGAAAAACGCCAAAATCGGCATGAGTTAATCTGTGATATGGGGATTATAAACTACTTCCAGTGCTATTGCATGGATAGGATTGATGGTATGGAAATTCACCCTACAAAGTCAATGGCTATGTTGGAGGAAACCACATCACCGCTTGATTACTTGCAGAAATACCGCAAGGGGCTTGAAAGCATACAGTATAAACTCCACGAAGCGGCGAATAAATTTGTCGCACCGCTATGTATGCGTGGATTATCAAAGCCACTATATGAGCGTGTAGAGTGTCTTGACGAGGCGATTATTGAAGTCAACAGGCAAATTAACGAGTGGAAAATGGTTGAACAGTACGGGACTAATGCACATCATCTGTTGCGGTCGAATAACACGCAGGAAACAAAGCACGACAAATTCGAGAAGAAAGAAAAGTACGATTACTGATATGGGCGGGGTTAAATCCTCGCTTATTTCAGATTTATGAGGTGTCTATGCAAATTCACCCCACCTACTCCAACGACAACATCACCGATAAAATAAACCGACTTCTTAAACAAAAACTTGACGAGTCTACCGCCCCGTTGCTTTCGGCATTGTACGTTATATTAGCCAACGCTCCCGAACCGACACATGAGCATTTGGCGCATAGTCAAATGCATTTTGATAAGGTCGATGGATTATCAAATCCTGTGGTGAAGTACGTAGATTGGTTGATTACGAGTATCAACGATGAGATTCGCACTTCTGACAAATACCACAAAAAGTGGATTGAAACACAAAATCCAATGTTCGATGAACTTGCCAGAGATGAGCTGCGACACTCTGAAAAGCTAATCCGAATTGCAAAAGAACAGGATTTGAGTGGTTGCGATACAGAAAAATTGAACGAATTGATTGTATTCCATGATGTTATGGTCGCAAAATTAATCTGACATTTTGACAGCGTGGTTGACACCCCCATTCATCAAAACATGGCGTTTTTTGAGTCAGAAATTAATTATCTGCTGAACCACAACCCGCTTACACAGTGACTTTAAGCGCATTTGCGGAATCCGAGTGACTGGATTTGAACCTGCGGCCTCTACCACCCCAAGGTAGCGCGCTACCACTCTGCGCCACACCCAGTTGAG
>JAITFV010000322.1 GCA_031281115.1 Oscillospiraceae bacterium
TAATACAGAAGAATCGGCGGTGAAACCAATCCCGCCGAGGTTGATATAATTGATTTTAATTTTAGTCATAATCTTGTCCTTCCTTTGCTATCGCGGTTTTAACCGCCTTTTTCTTCACGGCGGCAAAACCGTTTTTGCTGTCGAAAAGAAGATGTATGTTATCTCCCGCGCTAAGTTCGCCAAGTATAATTTTATCTGCCAACAAGTCCTCGACCTGCCTTGATATTGTACGACGCAATTCACGGGCACCATAATTTTCACTATAACCGAGTTTTACAAGCTCTGTTATTGCAGTTTTATCAAAATCAATTTTAATCCCGATTCTCTGCGCCTTGCTTTTGATTTTCTTAAGCATGATTTTGCAGATTTGATTCACATCTTTTTCGATGAGTTTATTGAACATAATTATTTCGTCAATACGATTCAAAAACTCCGGTCTAAATTCTAATTTCAAAGCTTTTTCGATTTTATCCCGCGTGTATTCTTCAACGTTGTTTGTTTTTGAAAAGCCCATCATTTTTTCGCCGGAAGATATTTCACGGGCACCTACGTTAGATGTGAGTATAATCAGCATATCGTTGAAATGTACTACCTCACCTTGCGATGAAGTTAAAATACCGTCTTCGAGAATTTGCAACAACATTGACCGCACTTCATCGGCAGATTTCTCGATTTCGTCAAAGCATAATACTGCCTTGGGGTTCTCTTTAACTAAATTTGTGAGTATTCCACCGTTTTCGTAGCCTAAAAAGCCGGGAGCGGCACCTGTTAGCCGAGAAGTATCCCAACGCGTCGAATACTCGGACATATCCAATTTGAGCAATTTACGCTCATCGCCGAACAGTATTTCGGCTAACGCACGGCACATCTCAGTTTTGCCAGTACCAGTCGTACCCGCGAACAGGAAACACCCGATTGGGCGATTAGGGTCTTTGAAACCGGCTTTATTCCGGCGAATGGCTTTACAGACGGCAGATATAGCTTCATCTTGACCTATAATCCTCTCTTTTAATCTGTCTTCCATGTTGAGCAGATGCTCTTTTTCTTTGGCGGATAACGTGTTTCCCGGAACTATAAAATCCGGGTTAAAGAAAGCCTCGTCGTTTAGTTTTTTCATTTTTTTATTCTCCTTCAACATTCTTCCGGCAATAAATTCCCCGGTTCGGCTTGTATTCGCCTTAAGAGTTATTAGGTTGCACATTATTCGTCTCGTCCCCTATGTTCAGCCACAAAGCAGGGCGAACGCCGCCAATATTGTCGGCAACTATGTAACCGTCATTATTTACACTGCCGTCTTTATTTACGAGTGAAGCTAAATAACTATCCCACCCCGGTGTACGTAGCCACCATTCCCACTGTGTATTTGTTTCAATATGGAACACTTGACCGCTGTAAAAATCAACATACGAGCCACCTAAATGGACGGCTACTCTGTCATTATCGCCACTAAAATAGTGCAGAACTTCATCATAACTTAGTAAAAATATGTTATCTTGCGTTTCCGTAAACAAGAACAAACTAAAAGTGATAATCAAGGCTTTATTTCAAAATTTCTTGCGTGGTGGAACGGTACGGAGTAACTTATTACAAGTGTAGACTTTCAATTTTTTTTGCAATTAAGGGCTTGCCTATGTTGCGACATAGGCAAGCCCTCTTTTAATTATAATTTTTGGTGCGTTGTCAAGGTCGGGTAGTATTTTTATTTCTTGTATTTGGAAATAAAAATCTCCCCCTACCCATGACAAGGAAAACAAGAAAAAACTTGATTTTAACTAATAAAGTACAAGCCCTACCGCATATTGTTGTATATACAGCTTATCCGAAAGGGCGCGAACGATGAATAATGAAATCACCACAACAAAACACATTATTGACGGCGTGACATATACCGTCACAGCTTCACCGAGCGAAAACACTACAGAAACCCTGCACCGTAAAATTGAAAAGTTGCTTTTGCGGGATATGCACCACGAAAGCGAATACATAAATAAAACCGAGCAAGATAATTGACCTCTTTAAGCAAACAAGATATATTTGCGCTTGACACAAATATCTTTGTTTGTCCGATTAAAAAGCGAGCAATCACGCATTGAAAGGGAGGTCTTTAATAATTGAAACAAGAGAAAATAACCGCGCTTTACTGCCGTTTAAGTCAAGAAGATTTGCAAGCGATGGACAGTTCGCTCCAAGGAGAATCGGGCAGTATTCAAAATCAAAAATTGATTTTACAGAAATACGCCGATGAACACTGCTTTTTTAACACTCGATTTTTTATTGATGACGGCATATCGGGTGTCAGCTTCGAGCGCGAGGGTTTACAGGCAATGCTCCGCGAGGTTGAAGCGGGGAACGTAGCAACGGTAATAACAAAGGATTTAAGCCGTTTAGGAAGAAATTATCTTAAAACCGGTGAACTCATAGAGATTATTTTTCCCGAATATGAAGTACGCTACATAGCCATAAATGACGGCGTAGACACAGCGCGGGAAGATAACGAGTTTACACCGCTTCGTAACTGGTTTAATGAATTTTACGCGAGAGATACCAGTAAGAAAATCCGCGCCGTTAAGCAAGCCAAAGCGCAAAAGGGCGAGCGTGTAAACGGTGAATGTCCTTACGGTTACATCATCGACTCAAGCGACAAAAATCATCTGTTGATTGACCCCGAAACCGCGCCAAATGTGCGAAAGATTTTTGAACTTTATACAAAAGGTTTAAGAATGTGCGAAATTCAAAAATGGCTTTCAGATAATGAGGTTTTAACGGCAGGTGCGCTTCGTTATCAGCGCACAGGGTTAGAGCGTTATAAAAATGGTGCTTCTGTGCCTTATACATGGGCTGACAGAACGATTTACGACATTTTGACGCGCCAAGAATATTTGGGGCATACTGTCACAAATAAAACCTATAAAGTGTCTTACAAGTCTAAAAAAACCAAGAAGAACCCCGAAGAAAAACGCTATTTTTTTCCCAACACTCACGAAGCTATTGTTGATGAAGCGACTTTTGAACTGGCTCAAAAGCGTGTTGCGACCCGCAACAGACCTAATGCGGTTGACGAAATCGACATATTCTCCGGTTTATTATTTTGCGCTGATTGTAATAAAAAAATGGGGTTGCAGAGGGGCGCGAAAACATTACCGAGAAAACACGCTTATTTATGTTCCGCTTATCGCAACAGAGCGAGAATGGGTAGTGTTTGCACTACTCATTACATCAGAAAATCTGTCATTCTTGACCTTGTATTAGCGGATTTACGGCGGGTACTAACTTATGTCAAAGAACATGAGCAAAAGTTTATTGCCACCATTAATGAATACGGAGAAAAGGAAACACGGCAAGTATTAACGCAAAGCCGCAGGGAACTTGACAAAGCATGGGTGAGAATTAACGAACTTGACACCATTTTCCGCAAACTGTATGAAGATAACGCTTTAGGGAAATTGTCAGACCAACAATTTACTACCCTTGCGACTAACTACGAGGAAGAAAAAAACACCCTCACGAAGCGGGCGGTTATATTAGAAAACGAATTGACCACCGTCAGTGAGAGAAAAGCCGACACCAAGCGTTTTATCCAGTTAGTGGGTAAGTACAGCGATATTCAAGAATTGGATTATGAAATTCTGCATGAATTTATTGACCGTATTTTAATTCATGAATTAGACCGAGAAGCTAAAACTCGCAAAATTGAGATTTTTTACAGCTTTGTCGGGCAAGTGAACAGCGGGGATAAGCCTACAGAAGATGTTACGCGACTTCGCAAGGAAATGATTGATGTTAAGAGTTACGTTATATGAGGTCAGATAAATTAACACCCGAAAAACCGTCATCTACTCGCTCGGAGCAGACACGGATTTCGGGCTTCGATTTAACATATTCGGTTAAAAGGGCTTTCTGCCCTGTAATGCTTTCACTTTCGGCTCTTTGATTATCGCCGTCCTCTTTTGACAAGCGAAGATAGAGAGCTGCGTTCCAAATTTGCGGCGAGTTGCCGCTGACAATACCGCCAGCCCGTGAATTGAAAGAATTTTTGTGTAAACCGGCTGACGGGGTTTTAGCATTTAAATAGTTTTTCATAGAGCAAACTCCTAATTATTTAATTAGCTTTGTCTTTACAAAGTAAAGACGAAAACCAATAAACAATTAAGGTTCGTTCTTAGTCCTGCACTTAGTATATCACATAAATCTGTGCGCGTCCGGTATTATTGATTGGTTTTATTAAATTTTTAAGCAATTCTTTAAATCCGCAGCAGAAAGTTCTCCATTATATCATCTATAGTATCTTCTGTTTTGCCGTGGCTGATTTTTACAACTGTATTTCCGCACCTGAAGCAATAGGGATTCTTTATTTTTTTAATATAATCACGCAAGCGTTCATCAAGCGGCAGGTCGGAATTTATTTCAATCTCGCTCATATCAACGAGCTCTGCGGGATTGATAGTACGAACATCAACATTTTTAAGTTTTTCAAAGTCAACATTGTCAAAAATCATCTCTTTTCCCTCCTGTTTTCGGACAAACCGTCATTATTTTTGTCTGTTCTTCATTTTATTGCACGTTCTTAGAAGTTATGATAGTATTCGGGCGGTTTCTTTAAATTGAGAAATTTTCGGACAACCGTTATATCAGCCGTAACACGGCAGGCGGGCAGCGTTTCAAGCACCTGCTTATAATCGTTTTTATTATCGCTTTTTAAGGATAAAAATGATGTGCCGGAACAGGTTTGTCAAAACCTGGTATGAGAAAACTACTAAATATATAATCTATTATACCGATAACGTTTAACAAACCATATGTAACGGATTTTCCACCCACGACCGCGAAGCGCAAGAACAAAACGGAAGCGACTTTTATAAAAATATCGCGTCGCGGAAACGCGAAGAAAAACTTATACAGGAAGTGGAAAATGCCAAGCGGCAAATGGAAAACACCGCCCCCGAGTAGTCGGGAGCGGTGATTGATTTATTCGGCGATTTGCAATTGCTCTTTTAAAGCAGTCTGTAACACATGAGAAAAGTTGATATTCTCATGCTCTGCCCTTTCGTTAAGCCAATACGGAATTGTTAAAGTCTTTT
>JAITFV010000282.1 GCA_031281115.1 Oscillospiraceae bacterium
ACGTATGGAAAATGGTACGTTTTTTGATGAAGACTACTTTGAGCGTTTACTTGAAGAAATTCGCGAGATTCGGCTGTCTGAACGTAGATTCCATCAGAAAATCACCGACATTTATTCGACTGCTATGGATTACGACAGTAATTCTCCGATTACGCAGGAGTTTTTTGCAAAAGTGCAGAACAAACTGCACTTCGCTGTTCATCAACATACAGCAGCGGAGTTAATTTGCGAACGCGCCAATGCCGATAAGGAACACATGGGACTGACGACTTGGGCGAAAAGCCCCAAAGGGAAAATCGTGAAAAGCGACGTGATTATTGCTAAAAATTACTTGACCGAAACAGAACTCGAAAACCTCACAATGTTAGTAAACGGTTATCTTGAACTGGCTGAGCGCCGCGCCATTAGCCGAACCCCTATGACGATGGAAAGTTGGGCGAAACACCTTGATTTAATCCTGCAAGCCGACGGAAACGAACTGCTGACCGATAATGGTCGGATTTGTAAGGAAATTGCCAAAGCTCACGCAGAAAGCGAGTTTGAAAAGTACAGAGTTATACAGGACAGACTGTTCGAGAGCGACTTCGACAAGCAGTTGAAGCTGATTGAGGGAGAAATAGAATAGCAGTCATGCCTTTTTCTTAGTATTACATTTACGCCCATATCGTTTGCAAATAGAGCGTGAAAGTAAACAACGGATATATCTTGAGCAGATTTCAAAAATATTTTCAAAAACCTATTGACTTTGACGTTGCGGAATAGTTTATAACGCTATTATGGAGGTGAAAAGAATGGAGTACACAATCAATAAACTATCAAAAATGTCGGGAGTCAGCACACGCGCACTGCGGTATTATGATGAAATCAATTTATTAAAACCGTTAAGGGTTGCTCAGTCAAAGTATCGTATCTACGGACAGGAGCAAGTTGACACATTACAACAAATACTGTTTTACAGGGAACTTGATTTTTCTTTGGAAGATATAAAGGCTATGCTGTTTGCTTCCGATTTTGATAGAGGGCGAGCGTTTACCGAACATCTTTCTATGCTTCAAAATAAACGAGAGCGGTTAGATACGTTGATATTGAATGTCACGAAATCTATAACCGCTATGAAAGGTGAGATTACAATGTCAAATCAAGAAAAGTTCGAGGGTTTCAAGCAAGCTCTTATCGACGAGAACGAGCAGAAGTACGGTGAGGAAGTTCGCGCGAAGTACGGTGATGCAGTTGTTGATGAATCCAACGCTAATCTGAAAGGGCTGACACAAGAGCAGTATAACGAAGGTGAACGATTACTTGCCGAGTTCGAGGCAACACTAAAAGCCGCATTCGCCACAGGCGACCCTGCCGGAGAACCGGCACAACAAGCCTGTGATTTACACAAGCAATGGCTTATGGTGTTTTATCCGCATTACAGTAAAGAGTATCATTTGGGATTAGCTGAGATGTATGTCGCCGATGAACGCTTCAAAGCAAACTACGAAAAACTCGCCGTCGGCTGTACAGAATTTCTGCGTGATGCGATTAATATTTATGCACAGGGATAACTTCGCATTTGAAGTTAAGAAATAAATCCGACCCTCCTATATAATAGGTATAGGCGGAGGTGAAATAGAAATGGAAACAACAAAAACCGTAGCAGAACTAATCAAGGCATACGTCAATGAACATCTGCACGACCCAATTACGGCAAGCGACATAGCAAAGGCGGCGGGGTACTCTCAATATCATGCGAGGAGGTTGGGAGCGGCGACAACGATAATTCCGCGCCGTGGGACATACTCTGCGGAATCAAGGAAGCCTTATATGAGCCGGTAGGTGTTTGGTTGCCCGACAACATGAAGCCGGAAGGCACAGGGGTTTATGCTCACGGTGTTGAAGTCGCCGCCGACTACGCAGGGGAAATACCGGAGGGGTTCGACGTTATTGAGTTTGAACCTTGTAAGTTGATGGTGTTTCAAGGCGAGCCTTATGACGACGATGATGTCATGGAACACGTTGGTGCTTGCATGGAGCGGGTATTGAAATTCAATCCCGAAGTGTACGGCTATCAGTATGCACCCGAGCTTGCCCCGCGTATGCAGCTTGCGCCGATGGGGTGGAGAGGTTACATCGAAATGCATCCCATTAAAGAAATCCAAAAATAAAAAAAGCGCCCTCTACTCAAAAGAGCAGAGGGCGTTGTCGTATATGTAAAAGTTATTTATTTTCAAAAATCTTGACAGGGTATAAAATGTGCGCTATAATGAGCGTAGCGAATTTCAAGGTTCGCTCAGTCGCCCGAAACTTGTTTCGGAGAGCGACGTGCGGTTCTTATAATATTGTTGTTGATGACCTACCGCTAAATGGTAGAGGTCGTAGATGAAAAATTGTTGATTTTAAGATAGAAAAAGATAATTAAAAGCGCCAAAAGCTGTTGATTATTTGTTGATTATTGATACGAAAAAAGACTAAATAATAGTAAATGATAGAAAAGGCATAGGGCTGATAAACTCAATAATAGAGCGGTTTAGTGGACGTTAGGCAAAAATAGAAAATACGTTTCCCGACGTTCAAATCCTGTCACTCAGAGCCAAATATTCCGCTTGGGGAGCGGGTTTGCGAGTTTCGTAGACCCGCTCTCCCACTTGTTTGCCACTTATTGCGAAAAAACCTTAAAAAAACAGCTTATACAGCCACTTTCCTATTATTTTCTTCGCCGTCTTCGCCTCTGTTAGAATATCCGTTAGAATTGGGTTTCTTAAAGTCCAATGCGGCGGTGATTGCTTCGCAGTTTTTGACCCGTGCTTCTTGGAACAAATGCGAATAAATATTCATGGTCGTTGTCACGTTGCTATGTCCCATGTTTCCCGATACCGAAACCACGTCAACCCCTGCATTTATCAGCACAGAAGCGTGAAAATGCCGCATTGAATGTAAATCGCAGAACCGAAACCCACTACGCTCACAGAACCGCTTAAACCACGTATACGGTGTGTTGTTGTGAATAGGCTGACCGTTCCACTGCACGAACAGTCTGTCGCTGTCCTGCCACTTATCCCCCGTCCGTTCACGCTCGTAGTCCTGCTTTGTCTTGTGTTCTTTGAGCAAATCCATGATAAGGGGCGGGAATTTCAGAATCCTCTGTGATTTTTTCGTCTTGGTCGTGTCGGTGTACATTCCACGCTTCGGGCAATAGTTTGATGTACG
>JAITFV010000072.1 GCA_031281115.1 Oscillospiraceae bacterium
CTTCTCCGCACCGACAGTCAGCGCACATATAACCGACGGTCGTGCGCAAATCAGCGGCGGTTTTGATATTGAGGGTGTGCAATCGCTTGCAAACCGCATAAACGGCGGCGCATTACCGTTCTCGCTCGAAATCGACAGCTTCAGCACAATCAGCCCGACACTCGGCATGGGTGCGCGTGACGCGATGGCGTTAGCGGGTTTAATCGCCTTCGCAGTAATCGCAATCATCATGATTTATCTTTATAGATTGCTCGGTGTGGTTGCGGTATTCGCGCTTCTCGGACAGGCAATCGGCGCAATTGCCGTAATCAGCGGCTTCTTTCCCGGCAACGCAAGCTTCACGCTGACGATTCCGGGTATTGCGGGAATCATACTTTCAATTGCGATGGGCGTTGACGCAAATGTAATTACCAGTGAGCGCATTAAAGAAGAACTCTATGTGGGCAAAACCCTTGACGGTGCGCTGCAGGCGGGTTATAAGAGAGCTTTCTCGGTTATCTTCGACTGCAACATTACGCTGCTGATTATTTCGTTTATCCTGATGGGTGCGTTCGGCACACCCGACAGCATTGCCGCGATTATCTTGACGCCCATCTTCTTCATGTTCGGACCGGGTGCGGCGGGCGCGATTTACTCGTTCGGCTTTACGCTGACGGTTGGCGCGATATTGAACTTCATCTTCGGCGTAACGGCTTCAAGATTGATGACCTACTCGATTTCTAAGTTTAAACCCATGAGAAAGCTTTCGCTTTATACGAATAAATCCCGCGCTGCTAACAATAAGAAGGGGGGATATGCATTATGAAAATCATGAAAAACTTTGATATAGTTGAAAACAAACGGGTATTTATAATAATCCCTGTCGTGCTTTTAGCGGTGGTAATAATTTTCACACTTGTTTTCGGCGCGGTGGTTTCGATTGAATTCACAGGCGGCACAATCATGACCTATTCTTATACCGGCGAGCTTGACTTCGGTCAGATTAAATCTGAAATAGAAGACCTTGACTTTGGCAGCGTTAACATTACAGGCGGCTCGGCATTTAACACCGACATTGAGTTGATTAATGTCGCCTTCTCCTCCAACGAGGGGCTAAGCGCCGAACAGCTAAGCTCTGTCACTGCGCGGCTTGCAGCAGCGTTTCCCGAAAACGGCATTATGCTCGAAAACAGTCAAAACGTGAGCCCGAGCACGGGACTGCGCTTCTTCCTCAAGTGCCTTGTGGCGTTTGTGTTCGCGTTTATACTATTTATAATCTATATCGCGCTCCGCTTCAAAAAGCTCGGCGGCTGGTCGACCGGAGTGTTCGCGCTGCTGGCTTTATCAGTTGACGTAATGGTGGTCGTGTCGGTGTTTATCTTCTTCCGGCTGCCGATTGACGCTATATTTATGGCGGTAGTTCTGGCAATCATGGGCTATTCGATTAATAACACGATTATCCTGTATGACCGGATTCGCGAAAATAAAACCTTGTTTGCAGGAAAAAGGTCTCCGCGCCAACTTGTAAATTTAAGTGTCCGGCAATCGCTAACACGTACTATTAATACCACGGTCACGACAGCAGCGGCATTGCTTGTTCTCAGCATCGTAGCGATGATTTACGATGTAAACACAATCCTGAACTTCGCGTTCCCTATGCTCATCGGGCTTATCTCCGGCGTTTACACGACGCTGTGCCTTTCCGGCACTTTCTGGGTAATGTGGCAAGAGTTTAAAGCTAAACCTGAATCTCCGGAATCTCGAAACGCACCGGGAAAGACAATTTTAAATGCGGTCGGTATACTTGGTGTTATTTTTGCCGGTATCAACAGCATATTGATTTTTTTGGGATTGACAAATATTGAATTATTAGATGATGTCGTACCGAATGTGATGGGGTTACCGTGGCATTTCTATTACTTGTTCGCATTTGCGGTTGTGGGATACAGCATATTTGCCTCTATCATGGCTATAATACACAGTGCTGTTCTTGAAAAAGCAAATTTTTTGAAAACACTTGGTATAATAAGTATATTTTTAGCTGTTGTATTCGGAATAATGGATGTTATAGAAATCGGGCTTAGAGCGGCTGTATTGTTACCAATAAATCTCGCCTTACCAATTCTTTATATTCATGGAGCTTTAAAGAATTTTAAGGCGTTCGGGCGGAGGTAACTTTCTATTAACGTGGGGGAAACATGAACATCGGCATATCTACAGCTTGTTTTTATCCGACGAATACTGAAGAAGCCCTGCTGCGTTTAGCACAGCAGGGCTTTCGGAACGTTGAGATTTTCATTAACTGCGATATGGAGCTTGAAAACCCCGTAAGGGCAGAACTGCTCAGAGTTGTCCGGGAGTATGAGATGAATATTTTATCGGTTCATCCCGTACCCGGATGGGAGAATTTCTATCTTTTTTCTGATTACGAGCGCAGAAAACTGCAATTTATGAACACTTATGAGCGATATTTTGAATTCATGAATGAGCTCGGCGCGGAAATCATGGTTTTTCACGGTTCAAATAAGATTTCCCGCCGCTCCGATGAGTTGTATATCGCGAGATTCGCAGAGCTTTGCGCGCTTGCCGGGAAGTATAAAATCACCGTTGCGCAGGAAAATGTGGCATATTGCAAAAGCGGCAGCCTTGATTTTCTCGCGAAGATGAAAAAAGAACTCGGCGCGAAATTCACGCTCGATATGAAGCAGGCGTTGCGTTCTGGTTATTCGCCGTTTCAGATTTTAGAAAAGCTCGGGGAAAACATTGTGCATATTCATGCAAGCGACAATTGCGGAGTATTGGGAAGCGAGAGCTTCGGCGATAACAGCGACTGCCTGCCAATCGGGTGCGGGAACTTCGATTTTGCGGGCTTTTTTGCAAAATTAAAGGATTTTGGTTATAACAAAGGCATTATTTTAGAATTATACCGCGAGAATTTCTCGGACAGCGCGGAATTAAAAGAAAGCGTTGAAAAATTAGTTGACATTTATAAAAAAATGTGATATTATTACCATATATAGTATATTTATAAGGAAGGAAGAATTAAAATGAGATGTCCTGATTGCGGCTTTGACGACAGCAGAGTTATAGATTCCCGCCCCACAGACAACAAAATACGCAGGCGGCGTGAGTGTTTGTCGTGCAAGGGCAGATTCACTACATACGAAATAGTGGAAAATATTCCGCTCATGGTTATAAAAAATGACGGTACAATCCAGCCGTTTGACCGGCAGAAGCTTATTGACCGCCTGCTCCGCGCTACGATTAAGCGTCCGGTTAAGGTCGCGGAACTCGAAAATATGGTTGAGGATATTGTGACGGAATTGAAGAACAAATTCCAGCGCGAGGTTACATCGGAGAAAATCGGCGAGCTCGTGCTTCGCAAACTCAAGGACGCCGACCATGTGGCGTATATCCGTTTTGCATCGGTTTACCGGGACTTCGGCGATATTGACAGCTTCATTAATTTTATAGCGGAGTTGTCGGAGGAAAAAGAGGGGTAGTAAACCTATGAAACGGATTCTATTAAAGATTACAATGGTGATTATAGGAATTGCGTTAATTTCATTGTGTATATTTTTGGTAAAAGATACAGTAACAAATGAGAGAAGAAGCAACGTAAAAGGTGGAAGGATAACAGAAGTAATCGCTTGTGTAGTAATGTTTGGAGGCGGTGGCGCAGCTTGCTTAGGACATGGTTTTTTTGGTTTTAAAGGAGTCAAAAACAATGAAATAAAAAATGAAGAAAATATATTAATTTATGAATACGATGGATTCAATGAGCCTTGGACATGTGTTTGCGGGAAAACAAATTCCGGAGGCACTCATATCTGTGAAAATTGCAATAGTAACGGAGATGTATAGCGTGATTTTACCGATATGGAGAACTTCGGATTGGAGCGTGAGGAGTGGCTGAAAACATTTTTGGAATTACCAAATTCAATACCCGACAGCGACACATTTCGGCGTGTTTTTTAGCGAATCAATCCTCAGGAATTATCAAAATGCATGAATAATTGGCTTGAAATAAGCCGTGAAAAAGGCTCTGTTGTCGGCATTGACGGCAAAACGATTTGCGGTAGCGGGAACGCCGAGCATAAAGCGTATCACGTTGTCAGTGCTTGGGTGGGAGAAAAGCAGATTATGTTATTGGATTAAAAAGAAATCAAGAAACTTTTCACAACGATGTTGAGTTATATTTCAGAGATTTTATACAAAATTGCGAAAATATTTCAACAAAGGAAAAAGGTCACGGTCGAATTGAAACGCGTGAATATTTTCTTGAAACTGATATTGACCGGCTCTAGCTAAAGCCGAAATGGACGAACCTAAACGCAGTAGGAATGGTGAAAACCACTGTTTTAGAAAAAGATATTTTGCGTACAGAAACGCGATTTTTCATAACATCGCTAACCGATATTGATGGTTTCGCGTAT
>JAITFV010000085.1 GCA_031281115.1 Oscillospiraceae bacterium
GAATATGTTTACGCTTTTGGTGCTGTTGACCCTATTGTTTTTGTCAAGTGAAAAACCAGCCAGCGTTCTAATTGAAAAACCAGCCAATAAATATTGAATAATTAATCAATAAATGATAAAGTATGGATACGCTTTGCACGGATGGGGGCTGTTCCTGCGAAGCGTAGCGAAGCAGGGACAGCCCCCATCCGTGCAAAGCGTGTTCACACCGTCTGCTACGCTGTTTTAATTAAAAATTTGAAGATGACTTGTTGTTTAGCCAAGCCATTGTTTCTTCGAATCTACCGCCTTTTTCACGGGAGATGTCGAGGATGTGTCCTTTGTGAGCTAATCTGTCAACGGCCGCTGCGGTAAGTGTCGGGTCGTGGAAAACCTCTTCCCAGCGGTCGAATGTCAGATTGCTTGTTACGATAATTGAACCTTTGTCGTTCCGAGATGAAATCAGACTAAAAAGCAGTTCCGCGCTTGATTTATCGAAGGTCACATAACCAAGCTCGTCCAATATTACGAGTGAGTATCTCTCGAATTTTTGCCGGAATCGGCTTATTTGCAAGTTGTTCATTGCCTCTTTCAATTCAATCACCAAATTTGAAACATTGGCGAAAAACACCGATTCTCCCGCCATGCAAGCGGCTATGCCAAGCGCAATACTGTAATGCGTTTTACCCGCACCGGGCGTTCCGATTAGAATAATGTTTTCGTTTTTGTTTATAAAATCAAGGGTTTCAAGTTCAGCAAATTCAGGCAAAAACTCTTCTGAATATTTCGTTTTGTCAAAATCAACCAAATATTTTTTATATGGAAACTTCGCTTCTTTGGTTCGGCGGGCAATTCCGTTGTTCAGGCGATTTTCGTATTCGCCCGTAAGCAGTTCAAGTAAATATTCTTCGTGAGTAAGCGATGTGTCGCTCGCCAATTCGTGCCAGTTTTGTCTGGTATATGCAAGTTTTAGTTCCGCTGCCAACTCGCAAATTCGGGGGTTTGGCTTAAGGTTCATACGCGAACACCCCCTCTGATGAGTTGCGCGTAATCGGCCATTGAACTGCGGGAACGCATATCAATCGAACTGATTGGACGAACGACTACAATTGCGTTAAACTCGGCTTTGCTTTTAGTTTTTTCTTGAAACAGCTTGATGATTTCATTAATTTCCAAGTGCTTGTTTTCCATCAAAACCTCAATAAAATCACGTGGTTTCTTCGAATAGTATGTATCGAAAACAGCTTTGAGTTTTGGGATGGATTTTAGCGCGATACTGTTATTTACCGCCCCCGGTTTTTTTATAAATGTTTTTAGATAATGCATAATATCGACTATCATCTTGCCGTTACCAAATGCTCTTCTGTGCCTGCAAGCTTCTGCATTGTTCCAATAAACACGTATTTCGTCGTGATATTTCTTTACAATCACGCTGCGTCCAACTAATTCTTCGGGAACGCTGTATTTCACCGTATCAACACTGATTAACGCGGTTTTATCAACTTTTGCCGTGATTATTTCGGCAAGCTCCAAAGGCGGCATTGCGGGCAGCAAATGCGGTTTCTCTTCCGCGAACTTCGAACTTTCATTGAGTTTAAGCAGTTTTGCGTCGGAATACACTTGTGCATCGTCAAGTGTGTTAAACATATAAGTTACAGCAAATAATTCAGTCCTGATAACATCAACCGATTTTTCAACAGCACCCTTCTCATGCCCCGAAAAACAGTTGGTTACGTTAATTTTAAACCCGTAATACACTGACATCTTGATTAAATCAGGGTTTAGCTCCTTCTCGTTTTTGCCGATAAATTTAGTTACAACATTTTTCATGTTGTCATATACAACTTCGCGGCAACAACCACCGATAAATTCGAAAAATTTAACGTGCGAATCCATAAACACAGGTTTTTTCTGGTTCGTATACAGTTTCACCCATCGCAAACGACTCGCCGCCGATGTGAATACAGCCATGTGATACGTTCCTGTTACGCCGCCGATCACAAGCTCTACTTCGCCAAAATCATACTCTAACCTGTCACCGTAATCATATGTCTGCCGGATGTGAACCTGTTTTGGTTTTACCCGAAGCCTCGATAACGCATTGTTTATCGTTGATTGTCCGATGTCAAACCCTTCATCGTGTATTATTTTAAAGATTTGCTTGTTTGTCAGGGCTTGTTTGTGTCCTTGTCCCAAAATCGCATCTTTGCGCTTCTCGGACTTTAAAATCTCTTTTAGCCGCTCCTCTATCTTGGCTGTATACTTGCGCTTTACGCGCCCGTTTACTGTGTATTTCGGCGTTTTAAGAAGTTCTTCTTGTATTTGCTTCTCATCAATCCCCGCATCTTTACACATCAATTCATACCGCCGTCGCTTGTACTCCTCCCAATACTTTGATACCGTTTCACGGTTCAATCCCGTTTGCCGCGCCACTTCTCGGTTTGACAGACCATCGTTTTTCAGCGTTATTACCTTCGCTTTTGTTTCCATTTCAACCATTCCTTTCTCACTTCCGTTTCTCATATTTACCGTTTTTTAAAAACGGCATAACTGACATCTTAGCATTTCGTGTCAGCTCTCGGAAGTTCTTCTTGAATGGCTGGTTTTTCAGTTGGGATGACGGCTGGTTTTTAAATTACCATAAACAACCACAACATCCAAGCTCCCAAGGTATCTTGCCACTTCACCCTTGCATAATCAAAAGAATTTTCATCATGAACGCCTGCCTCTAAATAAATATAGAGCTTAATTATATCCCCCTCAAAAATCAGCACACCGTTCTTGTCTTTCAAGCCGGTGCATTGCCCAACCGTGGCGGGGTCGACCCTGCTGTTATACCTCCCGCCATCCGTTGGCGTTGTGTCGATATACCGTTTATGCCCGATATGTGATAAATCACCTATACGCCAT